>JBGSXH010000001.1:0-2404 GCA_041751515.1 Cyclobacteriaceae bacterium
AGCAGCAATTTCTTCTAACTGATAACGTGATGGATCCAGTCCCATTTTCTCACTACTTTCTAGAAAGGTTAGAAAATCCACACCTTTATCATTCAATTTGTCAAAATTCGTCCAAACCAATTCGTAACTTCTGGCTTTATAAAAGTTCTGAAGCGGCTCCTTCAGCATGGTGGATGCTTCTCCACCAGTAAGCAAATAATCGCTATCTGTACTTTGAAATGCAGTCTCAAATTTTTCCAAGAAAACCTTGTCCTTCAGATTAGGCTGAGAGGAGGGACCACAAGCAATCATAAAAAAAATGCACGATGCAATACATGCTGCCGTGCCTATAAAATTGTGCTTTAAACTATTTTGCATGAACTTTGCTTCTATCTAAAAAAATTAACGAACAACTAGGTGTAAAATCATGCCAAATATAAAGATCCTTATTTATAGTTTGTTACTGCTGACCATTTTGCGAACAGAGGTTTTGCTTTCCCAAAATCTTCGAAATGATAATTACTCCGAAGACAATGACGTACGAAGCGTTTTATATCATTCATTTGATGATTATGTAAATACTTTATATCAGCAATTTGAAACTTCGGGAGAAGCACCAGAACTAAAAGTTTTTAATCAGGCGTATGTGGGTTTTCTCAATATGAAACGAGAAGCTGTGATTTCTGATAAAGACCTGTTGACGATCATCGATTTCAGCCTTCCAAGTAATGTTAAACGGTTTTGGGTTTTAGATATGAAGCATGGCAAGATTTTGTACCATAGCCTTGTTGCTCATGGTCGTAACACAGGTAATATCAATGCAAAGAATTTTTCGAATGTACCTGAATCACATATGAGTAGTCTTGGCTTTTATGTGACCGGAGAAACTTACCATGGCAAACATAATCTTTCTCTACGATTAGATGGCGTAGATGAAGACTACAATTCTGCTGCCAGAGAGAGGGCCATTGTCATGCATGGCGCCAGTTATGTAAGTGAAGAATTTATTGCCCAGTACGGAAGACTTGGCAGGAGCTATGGTTGTCCTGCATTGCCCTTAGATATTTCTGATGAAATTGTTACTAAGCTAGCCAATAATACGGCATTGTTCATTTACTATCCTGATCAGGATTACGAGTCTATCTCTTCGTGGCTGGATGTAACCCCAATACTACAAACAGAAGAGTCTCATAGGACTTTAATTAATAAAAACTAGTCCCCCTTTAGGAAACATCATCAATTTCAATAGACTCAAGAATATCAGCCAACTCATCAAAATCTTTTAATCCCGGCTTGATTTCCTCACCACCTTTTAATGCGATACCTTTAATTTCCGTACTGTCAATTAAACGGTGCACATTATTTTCTGTTATTTCAAAACCCAGCAGCATAGCGTATTCTGGTGCGAGACTAAGGAGTTCTTTTTGAAGAGAAGATAAATTGGACCTATTTTCACCTTCGATCACAAAATAGCTCACATAAGCAGCATGTTCGGCCATTTTTTGCTGAATACCTGCCAAGTCTTTTTCCTGATCGACATCAATGTGCAAGATGAGAGGCACCTGCAGATGCGACAGTTCAGGCAATAAAGATGGATCAGTCACCTGCACGTAATCAACGGCTATATCCTGAAGTACACTCTTAATTTCTGCTGCACTACTGTTGCTAAATTCTGCAGCAATAGCAACACCGGAAAGCCATTCTGTAATTTCTTTAAATTTTTCTGTACCTATATAAGCCGGGTCATTTTTGTCAAGTGAAAAACCAATTATATCTACCAGCATTCCAGCACAATAGCGTGCATCACTTAAATTATTTACACCACTGATTTTTACAAAAGTTTTTAGAGCCATACTATATCAATGAAAAATTATTATCGAATCCTTGGTAACAAAATAAGTTAAATTATTGTTAGCAGGAAAGTTTTTTGGTTGATATAGTCTCAACTGAAATCATAGCAAAACAAAAAAATAACGAAATGGCATTAGAAGTAAGTACAGATCACGATTTTAAGGAGAAGCTTGAGAATAACGAAAAGGTGGTAGTAAAGTACTATGCAGACTGGTGTGGTAGCTGCAAGTTATTTGCCCCAAAGTTCAAACGCTTAGCCAATTCAGAAAATTTTGACAGCATCGTCTTTTTAGACGTCAACGCGGAAAACAATCCTGAAGCTCGAAAATTAGCAGGAGTCACTAACCTTCCTTTTTTTGCAATTTTCAGGAATGGCAGTTTAGTAGAGACAGTTGCATCCAGTAAAGAGGACGCAGTCGTAGAACTTATCACGAAGCTTAATTAATACTCGAGTCTGGCATCTAAATTGATGAGTGTAGTTTGAACTCTTTAAAAATCTGAATAGATAAATAATAATGAAAATACCTGCGATTAAAAGACTAGTTGAAAATGTGCCTTTGGAAGACTTGATCGT
>JBGSXH010000002.1:0-4107 GCA_041751515.1 Cyclobacteriaceae bacterium
ATAATTGCCAGGTCTGAAACAAATTCTTCCGGCTTTTCTACGAAGTCAGTGATTTCATTGCCTGCATTCAATTTCACCACACCAAAAGCTCGCGGATCTTCCACTTTCTGGACCCAGATGATGCCGTCTTTGCTGGAGTCCAGCTTAAAGTCTGCCTTAAATAGTGTATCGGCAAAGGCAATAATACTCGGGCCTGTTAAAAGTGTTTCAGCACATTGAATAGCATGTGCAGTCCCAAGCGCCTCTGTTTGATGAAAGATATGTCCTTCAGCACCCACATCAGCAGCGACTTTTTTCAGGTTTTCTTCAACTTCTTTTCCGAAGTCACCGATGATAAATCCGATTTTATCAATTTTTTCATCAGCCACTTTGGCAATGTCTTCTACGAGCCGCTGCACGATGGGTTTCCCCACGATAGGTAAAAGTGGTTTTGGTGTTGTGAGTGTATGCGGACGCATCCGCTTGCCCATACCGGCCATAGGAATAATAATGTTCATACTTGAATAAGGTTTAGTATTAAAAAATAAAAAAATTAAGCTTTACCCGTACTGCCATAGCCACCAGTGCCACGTTCAGTTTCGCTGAGGCTGCTGACGGGTTCCCAGACTATTTGCTCATGACGGCTAACGACCATCTGGGCAATGCGTTCGCCATTTTCTATGGTAAATGGTTCATTAGAAATATTTACCAGTAATACTTTTATCTCTCCCCTGTAATCAGCATCGATCGTTCCCGGGCTATTGAGCACGGTAAGGCCATGTTTAAATGCCAGACCACTACGGGGTCTTATTTGCGCTTCGCATCCTACAGGCAGTTCAATAAACAAGCCCGTGCCTACCAGCTGCCTCTCTAACGGTTTCAAGGTGATAGGTGTTTGAATATTTGCCCTAAGGTCCAACCCTGCCGAGGCTAGCGTCTGATACTGGGGCAATTCGTGCGATGATGCGTTAATGACTTTAATTTGCATTCAATAAGCTAATTATAATAAAAATAGGAAATTAATTTGACTTTTGGGTCAATTTACGTTTTTCGATAAGGAAAACAATACCGATAAACAGCAGCGTTAAACTTGCCTTCATAGCTATGCCGGCATTGCTATGCGGTATATAAATGAGTGCCAGGTAAATTAATAGTGTGGAGCCTCCAATATAAATAAAGACAGGCTTCAGGATATAAGGAATGGGGTAGTTTTGCTGACCTTTTAAGTAAGATATGGCACATAGCAAAAAATAACATCCCACCATAGTCAATGCGGCACCATGATAGCCAAGCACAGGAATCAGTAATATATTTCCTAAGAGCGTAATGCCGGCGCCGATAAGACTTAGGTAGGTGCCCCAAATGGTACGGTCACTCAATTTAAACCAGATACTCAGGTTCATGTAAATGCCAAAAAATAATTTCCCCAGCAATAGCAGCGGAACAATTTCCAGGTCTCTTCGGTAAGCTTCGTTCCTCAAGAAAATATTGGCAATAAGGTCCACATTCAGGCTTACGGCTACATATAGAATGACGCAGGAAACAATGAAATAGTGCATCACCTTGGCAAATAGCGCTGGCGCATTTTTATCCTTTGCCTGACTGAAGAAAAATGGCTCGCCCGCATAGCGAAAGGCCTGAGTGGCCAGCATCATAAAAATGCTTAGCTTCATCAGGTTGCCATATACACCCACTGCCGCCGCAGTGCTTTGGTCTGCATAAAAGCCATCGGGAAGAAGCATCGGCAGCATAATTTTATCCAGTTGCTCACTGGCGATGCCGCCGAGTCCCATTAGCATGATAGGGAAGGCATAGCTTAGCATTTGCCTGGTCAAAGGTCCGTCCAGCCTGGGACGAAGGAGACGCAATTCTTTCCACAATAGGGGGATGTAGATAATGTTGCCCAGGAGGTTGGCCAGAATGATATAATCTACAGTCAGCGCTTCAAAAGCCATCATACTAAACGGCGCTAGCCAGTTCCAGCCCAGATTGGACACTGCATAAGGGATGCCTAGAAAGTACAGGTTAAGCAGTACAGTAAGGATAATACTGCTTATACGAATAAAAGCAAATTTCTTAGCCTTGTTTTCAAATCGTAGCCGCGCAAAGGGAATGGCGACAAAAGCATCTAAAAAGATAATGATCGCAAGCCATTGAATGAGGTTGACATGCTGCGGATAGTCCAGGTAATTCGCGATATGCGCTGCCATAAAACCTATGAGCAGACTAATAGAAAAGCTAATGCAAAATACTAAGGAAGTGGCATTCTGATAAATAGGCAGCTGATTACCTTCTTTTGCATATCGGAAAAAAGCAGTCTCTAGACCAAAGGTAAACACCACATTTAAAAAGGCCACATAAGCATATAAAACCACAATAATGCCGAGCTGGTCGGGCATAAACACTGCAGTATGTAAAGGAACCAGTGCATAATTTAAAAGCCTGCCCAGGATACTGCTCACGCCATACATGGCCGTATCTCCGGCAAGCTTTCTTAATGGATTCATGCAAACAAAAGGGGGTTATTCGCCTTTAAAATTGGCAGTTCTCTTTTCCAGGAACGCTGAGGTACCCTCTACAAAATCGTCGGACTTGCAGCAGCTGGCAAAAGAGTTGGCTTCAGTTTGGAAGCCGTTTTCATCACGGTCATAGGCGGCATTGACACAATTGACGACCATGCCTACTGCCAACGGAGCTTTGGCGATAATTTTCTCCATAATCTCCTCTGTTTTATCAAGTAAGGTTTCGGCGTCTTCATATACATGATTGACGAGCCCCATGGCAAAAGCCTCATCTGCAGAAATGATGTCGGCAGTCATCATAAGCTCCAGCGCTCTACCTTTGCCTACCAGCTGGGTAAGCCTCTGTGTGCCCCCGTAGCCGGGTATTATGCCCAAATTAACTTCCGGCTGGCCAAACTTCGCGTTTTTGGAAGCAAGCCTGAAATGGCAGGCCAGTGCCAGTTCGCAGCCACCGCCAAGGGCATAACCGTTCACTGCTGCGATGACAGGTTTGTGGCAATTTTCAATTAAAGCGAACACTTCCTGACCGTTTTCGGCAAATTTTCTGCCGTTCACTTCATTCAGTTCTGCAATCTCTTTTATATCGGCACCGGCGACAAAAGCTTTTTGCCCTTCGCCAGTAATAATAACTCCCTTAATGTCCTGGTCGTCATAAACCTGCTGAATGGCAGTGCGAATTTCTTCGACCGTCTCCGCATTCAGCGCATTCATCTTCTCAGGGCGATTGATTCTTATGGTTAATATGCCGTTATGTAGGTCTAATTCAAGGTTTTGGAACGATGCCATAGCGTTTTTCTCAGATTTTTCATGCCAAATATAACAGCTAAGCAGCCAACAACAAAGCACTAAGCATAGCAAATTGTGTAACCTGCTCATTATTACAAAAATGCTGTCATTTTTGATTTATTCATAATAAGGGCAAAACATGCCCATTCCGCCGCGACTGAACAGTTGTAGTAAAAAACTTAGTGCAGCTGTAAAACAGCGATTTACCGCTCCCAATTCAGACAAAAACACCTAAAAATTTGATATCAATTCAACTCCAAATAGTGAACAATGGTATTATTATAAGTTTATTTGAATGAATTGCGGTTAAAAATAGTATTATTCTAATTTATTGAACGGTGCCCGGTTACATAGGCAAGTTTTTACATATACACGTAAGAATAATCCTGAAAAGGAGCAAAAAATCAAAAATCATGAAAAACGTATTTTTTCTTATTTGTGTATTGACCCTTAATATCGCTGCTATAAATGCTCAGGATGCTGCTTCGAGGACAAGTGGTAACTGGGCAGATGCTAATATCTGGGAAGGAAGTCGAATGCCATCTTTCACAAATTTGACTTCTGAAGTGACCATTGAAGAGGGACACTTTGTTTACCTAGGAAGCGACTTAACTGGGAATAACGGTGCCACAATTCTTGTTGAAAAGGATGCGATTTTGTATATCGACGGAAGCGTTGACTTCAATAATAATGCAGAATTTCAGGTTAAAGATGGTGGTACTTTAATCGTAATGGGTGATCTAAAAACCAAAAACAATGTTGAGTTCGATAATGATAGTTATATAGTTGTAGGGGGTGATTTAGATCTGGGGAACAATGG
>JBGSXH010000003.1:0-4826 GCA_041751515.1 Cyclobacteriaceae bacterium
GGGTTGTTCTCGACGTTAAGGGTATCAGTCTTATTAACAAAGCTAATATAATCCAGTTGTTCAACTCCTGTAGGTCCTCCGATAGGGATATATAGCTTGGAGTCCTGGTTGGTGGTAGCACTGGCCTTTAGGGTGATGTTATCAATACTTCCCAGGACATTAAGGTCACCTGTAACATTGGCAGTGCCATAAAACAGGTCATTGTCTCGCGCGGTGGTATTTAAAACCTTAAAGTTGTTAAGATCGACATTGAAATCAAGCACAAAATCTCTGAAACCATCATGAAAAATACCGCCATTCAACATTGCATTCTGGTTTTTATCGTCTTTTATCTGAATTCTTCTAAAACCTATTTCATTATCATCAAATAGTAGATCACCTTCGAAGCGATAATCTGTATGAAGATAGTCCAAAGTAAATGCGCCATCGGTGACCATTCCCTGGCCCCTGAGTATCGGGTAATCTAAACGGCCAAGAATTTGAAACTTACCGCTGGCAAATCCCGAAATGTTACTAAATAGCCCTTGCATAAATGGTTCAGCAAGATTCAAGTTGGCCTTATCGAATGTAGCAAGTAGACTGAGCTGGTCGCTTTCATTTTTAGGGTCATAAGTGCCATCGATGGCGATGGTATTTCTATCGATTCTAAAAACATCGACGGAGACGTCGGCTTTCTTATTGTCATTGTCCCAATTGACCTGGCTGTTAAGATTACCAAGAAGAAAGTCTTGCAACATCAAGGAGCTAACTTCCATCCGCGAATCGACCTCAAAATCTCCGTAAACATCATGGAAATCGATGAAACCACTCATTTTTCCAGATATCTCATAAGGCAACAAAGGATTAATATTTTCCAGCTGGAAATTACCGATTTCCAACTTCAGCAGATCCTTCGGGTTTTCAGAAATCATGCCGTTAAGGGCGATGAATTGATCCTTATTGAGCAGCACGAAGTTTTCAAACTGATAGCTCCCCGGCATTGCCGTGAGCTTATTGTTTTGATCAAACTCCCATATATTGTCGATTAATTTTAGCGCTGCATCGGTAAGTCGCACTTCAATCTGCCGGGCCAAAAACTCCAGTTCGCCATTCATTTTGGCGTAATTTTCTGTATTCTCTTCCTGTAAATAAGCGAAAAAATCTATATGTTTCTGGCTCCAGATTCCTTCAAAAATAAAATCTTTCAAAGCGGCCTCTTCAACTTCTATTCTTTCTGATGCTACATACAAGGCTGCGAGCACATTGGTGCTGTCGGCCACTTTAGAGCTGCTTAGATCGATAACATTATTATAAAAAACCTTATTGTTATAAGCAATTGTATCAATATGGCTTTCCAGGCTAAGCATAGAAGTGAAACCGGTACTGAAGTTGCCTTGAAAAGTGGCATTCTTAGATATGTATACCTCAGGAAAAAATAGCTTGAGCAGTGGGTTGATATCCATCATCCTAGCATAATACGCTATTTTGCTGTCCGCAAAGTACCGTTGAGGCTTCTCCGCATAGTACTTTTCGATTTCCTCCGGATCGTTGCCGAAATTCAGTTGATACTCTTTGTATAACCTTTCCAGGTCCTTGGCCAAATCGGTCACTTCAAAGACGCCTTCAGCCTCTACTTCGGCAATGTTGGACTGAAAATAGATTCTTCTTTCTGCTGCTTCTTTTCTTGAAAGCAAAAACATATACTCCAGGTCGAGTTGATTGTTTTCATATATAAAACGTGTGTCTTTCAAGCTAGCCACTCCGACAATTTCATCAATTTCTAACCCTTGAATGTCCAGGTCTATTGTAGACCTGAGCATCATTTCTTTGTCAGTCAGGTTGATAGCGTGCAGTACTGCAGTATCCAATGTGCCTTGTATTTTGATAAGGTTTCGGGCATCTCTCAGGTCAATTGAGCCCCTAGCATTAAAACGAAGATTGGGATCGTCGATACTGATATTTCCATTGAAAAATTGCTTCGTAAGTCGGGCATTTGTCTCAATATTCACAAAATCGTACTTGTTAAGACCGATGCGTTGAATATTTGCCTCCAGCTGAAAGTCTGCATTTTCCAATTTAAAGCCCTGTCCGTCAATACTGCCTGTGAGGTCTACTTTCTGCACCATGTCCTGGCGATCCATAAATTCTCCAAGATCAAAATCCTCCACGGTAATCTGCCCGAGGTAGCGTCCTGCATCCCCACCATCAAGTTTAAGGTTGATGTCTGAACTAATATGCCCCAATGCTGTTTCGAAGTCGCCATTGGCCACAAAATCATTCGTAAAACCTACGAACTCTCCTTGCATGGTAATGATGCCAAACTTTAGCGCTTTTTCGTAGTCTTCGGGCTTCAGGTATTGCTGTAGGTCTTTGGTATCTACTCTGGCCTTTTGAAAACTGGCGTCAATAAAGCTTTCGGAAATTTCGGGCAATCCATTAAAAGCTACCCTGCCCGCCAGAAAGCTATTATTGCCAAATCGCAAGTCCATTTCCGTCAGCCTGAAATTGCTGACCCTGCCTGAGAAATCACCGTTTAGCAGATAGGTTTCATCAAAATTCTGAATATAACTATTGAAGATTCCTAAATCTGCAGATTGCAATCTGGTGTCACGCAAGGACGCTTCAATATGAACGCTATCATTGAAATAGCTCATTTGTCCCAAATTATCAAAAGTAAAAATGACATGGTTGGAAACAGCACTATTACCGGCTATCAGACTTAACCTTTCGAATGCCATAATCTGGTCGGCAACAAAGAAATCGGTCTTAAACTCGGAGATTTGAAAATTATTGGCTGTTTCAACAGCGCTCATCTTGTTCACTTGTATCTGAAGCGTATCGGCAACGGAAGTAAAGTCGCTAAAACTGGCCTCAATATTATGGAGTTGAAAATGATGGTAATTAAAACCCTTGTCTATCTGGGGTTTTGATCGATCATCATAAATGAACTTTCCATCTTTCAAAAGCACCTCATCAATGCTAAATTTAGCATAAGTCTTAATGGAGGTCGTGTCCTGGCTTTTAATAAGTTGCTTAATATTATAGACAAAGCTGTTAATATTAAAATCGTTGAGTGTATCGTTGCGCAAAACGCTGAGCTTAGGCTTTGTAAGCACGACTTTATCGATGTTAGTATGACCTTTTTCAGTCAGATTGCTCAGGTTAAAGTCAACAGAGATTTCCTCCACAGCAATCATGCTCTCGCCAGCCTCATCGCTAATATATATGTCATACAGTAGCATAGTGTCAAACCATTGAATATCCACTTTTCTGATGGCGACCGGGAAGCCAATTTTCTCAGAAACAACCTCGGACAGGTATTGGACTACACGGGTTTGGACAGCAGGAACCTGCAATGCCGCGGAAAATGAAGCCACCAGCATTAAAATTGCGACACAAAACCATAATATTGTTCTGACGACGCCTTTTTTAATAACTTGCGTAAAATTTTTGTTATTAGTCAAGCTGTTCTTATGAATATTAACATTCTGGCGATAGAATCTTCCTGCGACGAAACTGCTGCTGCCGTTATTCAGAACGGTAAAATATGCAGTAATATTATCGCTACGCAGGCAGTACACCGACAATTTGGTGGTGTAGTACCGGAGCTTGCTTCGAGGGCTCACCAACAAAGCATATTGCCTGTTGTTTCGCAGGCACTTCAAGAAGCAAAGATAACGAAAAACGCATTAAATGCTGTTGCTTTTACGCGTGGACCTGGCTTGCTGGGCGCCCTGTTAGTGGGAAGTTCTTTTGCCAAAGCCATGGCATGGGCCCTGAAGATTCCACTGATTGAAGTAAATCATATGCAGGCACATATTTTAGCACATTTTATCGAGGACCCTAAGCCAGTTTTTCCTTTTTTATGCCTTACGGTAAGTGGTGGCCATACCCAGATTGTAAAAGTCAACAGTCCGCTGAAAATGGAGGTAGTAGGTGAAACTCAGGACGATGCAGTAGGGGAGGCTTTTGACAAGGGGGCAAAAATAATGGGTTTGCCATACCCTGGCGGACCGCTCATAGATAAATATGCAAAGGAAGGTAATGAAAATGCTTTTGCATTTCCAACCACAGAAATGACTGCATTAAACTATTCTTTTTCAGGTATTAAGACTGCATTTTTGTATTTTCTGCAGGCTGAGCTTAAAAAAAATCCCCAGTTTATAAATGAAAACCTACATGATATCTGTGCTAGCTATCAAAAAACTTTAGTGGCAATGCTTCTGCAGAAATTGAAGAAGGCTGCCATAGCCTATAATATCAAGGATATTGCCATTGCTGGGGGAGTATCCGCTAATTCATCGCTTCGCTCAGCGCTGGGGCAAATGGCGGAACAAAAGGGGTGGAATGTGTATATTCCCAAATTTGAATATTGTACTGATAATGCAGCGATGATTGCGATGAATGCTCATTTTAAATATGAGGCGAAAGCTTTTGCTGAGCTTAACATTAGCCCAATGCCGAGGATGAAATTTTAGTTTTAGTGATATAGAATGATAGTCAAAATATAGTGCATGGCAGGAAGAAAAATGTCAATAGGACATGAACTACAGCATACCTTTGTTGTAAGAGAAGAGGATGTAGCGGCTTTTGCTGGCGAGACCGTTCATGCTGTTTGCTCTACTTTTGCTTTGGCCAGAGAAGTAGAGTGGGCAGGTCGTTTGTTTGTGCTGGAGATGAAAATGGAGGATGAAGAGGGTATAGGTACCCAATTGAGTATAGAACATAAAGCGCCGGCATTTGTTGGAGAAATGGTAACAATATACGCCTGCCTTTCTGCACTGTTTGAAAATAACGTAACTTGTACATTCAAAGCATTTGTGGGTGAGCGACTTCTGGCATCCGGA
>JBGSXH010000004.1:0-4830 GCA_041751515.1 Cyclobacteriaceae bacterium
CAGTACAGAACTTGCGCTGCAAAACAAATTAGTCAAGGAAAGTAGCATTCTGGTGGCGAAGGAAAAAGAAAACTTATAAAATGAATATCAACAAAGAAACCCTGCATAAAATTGCCCATCTGGCACGTCTGAATTTTGAAGGTCACTCTGAAGAAGAGATGATCACGAGCATGAACGACATGATTCATTGGGTGGAGCAGTTAAAAGAGGTGGACACGGATGGCGTTGAGCCCCTCACACATATGTCTGAAGAAATCAATGTTTTGCGGGATGATATAGTAAAGCCTCACCTTTCTCATGAAAGAGGGCTGAAAAATGCACCTCAGAAAGACTCCGATTATTTTCGGGTTCCAAAAGTGATGGAGTAGTATATGCTGAAAAAGTTGGGGAAAAGTGCCTCGGATACGGAAAAGTATCTGCTTTATGCCTTGTTAGGCCTATTCGCAATTGCCTCATTGAGCTTTTTACTGCTGGCATTTGGCTATGGCGAGGCATGGAGTTTTGGCTATAAAATTAATACTGAACTCGAAGCACGTTATCTTCCTTTCGGACAACTGCATATCTTTCAGGAAAAGCTGGACATCCTGGCTGAAAACTACCTGATCTTCCAATCCTTTCGTGCTGAGGATTTTGCCCTGAATATTGTCGCTATTTATTGGTTTCTAATACTGCTTGGCATTGGCCTCGTAATATTATGGAGTGTGGTCTCGGGGCTCAACCGTTTCTGGTATTTTGCAGGCACAGGCTTGCTAGTATGGCTTTTCATCAGCTTCGATCTTGACGCACTTTTGCAGGTAAGCTTCATGGATGATGCTGGGTTAATGGTCATTCTGCTGTTGTTTTTGCCCTTATCTTATTATTTCCAATACATCAAACCGTCCATAAGGCTAGGTTGGAGAATATTGGCCTTTGGCTTCCTGCTGCTTTTGTTTTTGACGGGCTGCTATTTTCAGAATGGCCGTACCATGGCCTATGCGCAGTTGACAGCTGCTGCATTGCCCGGAGCCTGGATCATGCTGATCGCTTTCTGCTGCTTTGTGGGACAGGAAATTGTCACTTTTATTGTATGGCTGGTTACTGCCCGCAATACGCCAAGCTCCAAAAACTCCCTGACGCATTTTCTTATACTTTTCTTTGTCTATTTCATCAATCTTGTCCTTAGCTATTTTTATTATATGCGAAGAATAGACTGGGATTTGCTGTACTTTCATCCCCTTTTATTATTCGTGACCTCAGCCATTATTGGGATATTCTTATTGAAGGATAAGTGCAATATGATGCGCTATGCCATGCCTTTTTATCCTCTGGGGGTAAGCTTTTACGCCGGCATGCTTATCATTTCATTTGCGGTTTTGGGTTATGCTTATGGGGTTGCCAACGATTCGCTAATAGATGCTTTTGAGGAAATTAGCTTGTTTGTGCACATGGGCTTTGGTTTTATGTTTTTGGCTTATTTGCTGATCAATTTTTATACACCGATGTATTACAATAAATTGATCTATAAGATATGGTATAAGCCTACCAGGCTCCCTTATTTACTCGCCATGTTTGCCGGCTTGCTGATGACGGTGGGTTTGGTCCTTCAAGGGAGATATTATCCTTTTTATAAATCTTTAGCGGGCTATTATACGGCCCAGGCCGATGCTTTTTATTATGATGAAGATCTTCGATACGCTGAGGAGTATTATACGCTGGCCAGTAGGTACGATTATCGTAACCATCGCTCCAACTACATCTTAGGTGATATTTTCTACGATAAGGGTGATGTTAACGAAGCCTTGTTTCTTTATAATCATGCAACGGAAAAACGCCCTACACCCTATGCTTACCTAAAAAAACAACAGATGCTTTCGGGAAAAGGACAGATTTTTGAAGCCTTGTTCTCTTTAAAAGATGGCATAAATGATTTTCCAAAATCAGCAACTTTGCTGAATAATATGGCCATGCAACATTATCGGGCAGATAGTCGTGACTCTGCTGTTGTTTTCCTGCGGCAGGCATCGCGTGGTAAGGGTGTGGCAGCACTGGCCAAGGCAAATATGGCTGCGATTGCGTCTGGTATAGAAGTAGAAAATGATGAAGGAAATATTGTCTTCAAGGCCAATTTGCTAAGTCAAGCCAACCGATCAGGGGAATTATGGCAAACAGAAAAGCCTGGTTACTGGCCGGAAGATGCTCTGGAGATCAGTAGTTTCGCTTTTATCAACAATCTCAGCCTCAATATTGCCGGAAATGCCCCGTGGCTATCGGTAGCATTAGACACCCTGGCCGGCCATGTAGCCGGGACAGGGTACGCGGAACAATTGAACCTACTACGCGCTCATGTGGCTTTCCGGGATTTTAAACCTGTAACTGCTATCAGCCAATTAGACAGATTAAGGAGAGCAGGGGGGAAGAAAGAAGGATATTTCAATTTTGTGCTGGCTTCGTGGTTCGTGCAAATGGAAAGGCCCGATCTTGCCACAGCTTATGCGAAAGCAGCTGCCTCCTGGAAAGTGGCAGGTGGAATAGAGTTGTACATGTATTGTTTGGGGCTGATTGGCGCCCATGATGAAGCCAAGGCACTGTCGGAAAATTTAGAAGCATACCCGCTGGTAAAAGGCGAATGGATGCAAAATTGGCTGATTGCCCTGCATACTGATGAGATAAATCAGGAGATGAATGATGAAATCTTGTGGAATCATCTGCTTATGTACGGAGGGAATTATACGGAAACGGAGCAGTCCCATATGTTGGATACGCTCGACCAGGCACAGCGAAATTTAGCGAATTATGCACTGGCAAGACACTATTTTCATAAAGACAGTAAAAGGAGTTTAGCATATCTTACTAGTATTACCGACGGCACCAATTTACCAGATTTCAATGCCAGGATTATGGCTTTGGAAATGGAGCATGTTAACACTGCTGTGCCATCTTTGCAAGTGGAAAGTCGTGATATCTACTCCTGGTTTATCGTGCAGCACCGCGAGGCCAGAAGCGCTGCGCTTGATGGGAAGGATAAAGCAGCAATTGCTCAATATGAGCAACTGGCACTCAATTTTCCATATTATACCGCTGGTGTTTTAGAAGCGACCTCCTTTTTACTACAGCAGGCAGAGGAGGAAAAGGCCTATAATGTGCTTGTAGAAGCACTTAAGATAGATGAAAACCAGACAGAGCTGTTGCAAAACTATATCATAGCCAGCAACCGTTTGGGAATGGGGAGTTACGCAGAAGAAAGTATGGAACGATTAAAAACTTTGCTTCCTACCACTTTATATCGACAATTTGAACAGGAAATAGAAGAAGAAAAAAGGCGACATAATCGAGGATGGGACAATTGAATGTGCCTTCGGTAATATTCTTTGTCCGCTTGTATAAATACTATTTTTGGTTTTCTTTTTTATGCTTAATTGCAACTTCTTATGCTTGTGGTGCTGTTCCATCTTTACTTCGCTACCACAATCGAAACTAGCAGATAAATCATGAAAAAAGTTATTGAAACCTCCAAAATATCAAAAGTTTACCGCATGGGCAGCGAGATTATCAATGCCTTGAAGTCCATCGATATAGAAATTTTAAGAGGGGAATATGTGGCTTTCATGGGGCCATCAGGGTCAGGAAAATCCACTCTTATGAATATCATAGGATGTTTGGATACCCCTACGGCAGGAAATTATGTGCTCAACGGGAACGATGTGAGTGATTTGACAGAAAATGAACTGGCAGAAATCCGCAACAAGGAAATTGGTTTTGTTTTTCAGACTTTTAATCTCCTTCCCAGAGCAAGTGCATTGGAAAATGTAGCCATGCCGCTTATTTATGCAGGTTATAATAAGTCCGACAGAAATGATAAGGCCTACGAAGTGCTGGAAAGTGTAGGGCTAGGCAGCCGTGCCAAACACAAACCCAATGAGCTTTCAGGTGGTCAGCGGCAAAGAGTAGCTATTGCCAGGGCTTTGGTGAACAACCCCAGTATCATTCTGGCAGATGAGCCGACGGGAAACCTGGATTCCAAAACCTCCTATGAAATTATGGGGCTTTTTCAGGATTTACATGATAAAGGCAATACCATTATCATGGTTACACACGAAGACGATATTGCGCATTATGCACACAGGATCGTACGACTTAGAGATGGGTTGGTGGAAACAGATGTGCTGAATGAAAATATTACCCGGCCGGCACTTGTTTAAAAGTAAAGCATAAGTTGCCTTGCAGGCCCGTATTAAAGTATTAATTTTATGCTATAAGTTTAATAGTATGAAAATATATACCAAAACGGGTGATCAAGGACAAACTTCTCTATTAGGTGGTGAACGTGTCTCCAAAGCACATGACAGAATCAATGCTTATGGTACTGTAGACGAGCTCAATAGCCAGCTCGGTCTATTGCGTGACCAGGATGTCAACACCGCCAGAATTCAATTTTTAGTTGAAATTCAGGAAAGACTCTTTACCATAGGTGCCAGTCTGGCCGCCGTCCCAGGGAAGAAAAACATCGTTAAACCCGATTTGGTGCCAGAGGATATTGCAAAGCTGGAGCAGAGCATTGACGCTATGGATGGAAGCCTTCCACCCATGAAAAACTTTATTTTACCGGGCGGACATTCTGCTGTGTCCATTTGCCATATTACCCGCTGTGTCTGTCGCAGGGCTGAACGCCTCGTTATTCTTTTGTCTGAAAGCGAACCCGTGGACGAATTGATTGTTCAATACCTCAATCGCCTATCAGATTACCTTTTTGTGCTGGGTCGAAAAATGGCCCAGGAGCTTCGCATCGAAGAGAAACCCTGGAAGCCTCGAGAGCACAAGGATTGAATAAGGCGATAATTTTTTTTATATTCG
>JBGSXH010000005.1:0-3704 GCA_041751515.1 Cyclobacteriaceae bacterium
GAAGAAACTGCCTGGGTTGGCGGTATGCTTACCGCTGCCGGCGTTAGTGCGGTAGATGGCAATCACCAGCTGCCTACTGGCATTTGGGCTGAGTTTCGCGACAGTCTGCGCCAACATTATGGGGGTGCAGACAAGCTTGCTACAGGTTGGGTAAGTCATACCTTATTTGAGCCACATGTCGGTCACCGTATTTTACGCAATATGGCCAATGCCTCAGGCATTCAAATTGCCGATAACAGCCAGCTCTCGCATGTAAGCATGGACAGCGAAGGCTGGCAACTTGTTTATAGGAATAGCGGTAAAGAGCTGAAAGTCACAGGAAAGTTCTTAATTGATGCCACTGATTTAGGTGATTTGCTCCCTCTCTTTAATATTGGTTATGATGTAGGCATGGACGCCAACAGCACCACGGGAGAAAAGCAGGCGCCGGGCAAAGCCAATGATATTGTTCAAGACCTCACTTATGCCGCCATCCTGGAAGAGAGTCCAAACGCGAAGTTGCTCTCCCAACCAGAGAATTATAGTGCAGCAGACTTTAAGTGTGCTTGCGATAATAGTAGCGCGCAAGATCAAAAACCAACGGAGCACTGTATCACGATGTTGGAGTATGGCAAATTACCCAACGGGAAATACATGATCAACTGGCCAAATTGCGGTAATGATTACTATGCAAACATTATTGATGCCCCAGACGAAGAAAAAGCTGCCGCTATAGAAGCTGCAAAAAACTATACCTTAGGTTTTGTGTATTACATTCAGCAGGAGCTGGGTTTTAAAAACCTGCAACTGGCTACTTCGGTTTTTCCATCAGAAGATCATCTGCCTTTAATTCCCTATCATCGGGAGGGGCGAAGGATGCATGGAAAAGTGCAGTTAACGGCCAATGATATGGCTGCACCTTATGGGCAGGAGAATCCACTTTATCGCACGGGGATAGCGGTGGGGGATTATCCTATCGACCATCACCATGGTAAAAATCCGGAGGCGCCGGACATCGACTTTATCGACATCAAAATACCCGCTTTCAATGTGCCGCTGGGCGCTTTAATTCCTAAAGACTTTGATGGCAATTTTGCTGTAGCGGATAAGAGTATGAGCGTAAGTAATATTGCTAATGGCAGCACCAGGTTGCAACCAGTCATACTGGGAGTAGGGCAGGCTGCTGGAGCTTTAGCCACTGTCTGCGTTAGAGAAAATAAGCGACCCCACGAAATAGATATCAGAAAAGTGCAGGCATTATTGCTTGAAAATGATGCTTATCTCTTGCCCTTTATCGACGTAACGTCAGAAGATGCTGACTTTGAAGTCATACAGCGCATAGGTGCTACCGGCATTTTAAAAGGAACAGGGATAGCCTATCAATGGGCCAATCAGCTATGGTTTTATCCGGATGAAAAAGTAAGTGAATATGATTTCATGCAAGGCTTGAAGGCATTTTATGGTAACGCAGTTGAGCAGCCAGCTTCAGGGAAAATGATGACACCAGACTTTTTGTATAGCATTTTTAGCAAGCATAGCGAAGCGATGAGCGAACAGCATTTATATGATTTGCTGGGCCAGATTCTTGCGCGTGAATTTGATGCCAATACAGTTTTTACCCGTCGGGAGCTGGCACTGGTACTGGATGCAATGCTCAATCCTTTTGCGCATCCAATCAACTTCAATGGCCATCCTGTTGATCGCCCTTCTATCGCCATTCAAGAAATTAACTAACTATGAGCCTGAGTTCATTGGATATCATTATCATAGGCATTTATATAGTGGGTATCATCTTGCTGGGCTTCTATATTTCTAAGAGGGCGTCCAGGGACATGAAGTCCTATTTTCTGGGTGGCAATAAATTAAAATGGTATTATCTGGGGCTGAGTAATGCCTCAGGTATGTTTGACATTTCCGGCACCATGTGGACAGTAAGCATATTGCTGGTGTATGGCCTGAAAAGTGCCTGGCTGCCCTGGTTGTGGCCAATTTGGAATCAGGTGTTTATTTTTGTGTATCTGGCCATTTGGCTCAGGCGCTCAAAAGTGATGACAGGCGCTGAATGGATCACCTATAGGTTTGGGGATGGTAAAGGGTCGAAGTTATCACATATCATCATCGTTACTTTTGCAGTGATCAGCGTAATTGGCTTTATCGCTTACTTTTTCGAAGGCATTGGGAAGTATTGTACTGCTATTCTGCCTTGGGATCTGAGCATTGAAATGGGTGTGATGACGCTGAGTTCAGAGCGGTCTTATGCCTTGATTATCTGTTCTTTAACGGCGCTCTACACCGTCAAGGGGGGTATGTACAGTGTTGTTGCTACTGAAGTGATGCAGTTTTTTATCATGACTATCTCCTGCTTTGTTGTAGGCTATATCGCTTATACTACTGTTTCGGCAGAACAAATTACTGCTGCTGTACCGGATGGCTGGAAGGATTTAAGCTTTGGGCTTACGCTGGACCTCGACTGGTCGCAAACCAACTTTCCCTCCGTCAATGAAAAAATTAGCGAAGACGGCTTCGGTTTGTTCGGCACACTGTTCATGTTGATGCTTTTTAAAGGGATTTTTGCCAGCATTGCCGGACCTGTGCCCAGCTATGATATGCAGCGTATTCTTTCCGCACGCAAACCTTCTGAGGCAGCAAAAATGAGCTTTACGACTATTTGGGTGTTGTATATTCCCAGGTATTTGATGATTGCAGGTTTTGCCGTCCTGGCCCTGGTGCATTTGGTACCCGAGTTTCAGGCAATGGGAGCCGACCTGGATTTTGAAAAAACCCTTCCTCTTGCCATTAGTAAATTTGTTCCTTCCGGCTTTCAAGGTTTACTGCTGGCAGGATTTCTGGCAGCTTTTATGGGCACTTTTTCTGCCTTCGTCAATGCTGCTCCAGCTTATATTGTCAATGATATCTACAAGAAATACATCAATCCGAACGCAAGTGATAAACGCTATGTAACCCTCAGTATCATTGCTTCTATAGCACTGGTGATGGTGGGCATCGCCTTTGGCTTTTATGCCGGGTCGCTGAATAAACTCACGCTTTGGCTCACCTCAGCATTATACGGCGGCTACATTGCTGCTAATTTTCTAAAGTGGATCTGGTGGCGTTTTACCGGTTATGGCTATTTCTACGGCATGTTGTTGGGATTGATCGCTTCGACATCCAAGTTGCTGTTTTTCCCGGAAATTGTGGATATCTATGTATTTCCAATCATTTTTGGCTTTTCAATCGCTGGTTGTGTGATTGGCACTTATATGAAACCCCTCGAAAACAGGGAAGCCGTTAAAGCATTCTACCGCACTACGAGACCCTGGGGTTTCTGGGGTCCGATAAAGCGGGAGGTAATGCAGGAAGATCCTGACTTTGTTCCCAATCAGGATGGTAAGCGTGATGCAGTGAACATTGTTATTGGCATCATCTGGCAATTCTCTCAGGTGGTCATACCCATTTACTTTATGATCAGAGCGCACTACCATTTTATGGCATGGGCGATCATTTTATTCGCCAGTACCTGGGTGCTGAAGAAAAACTGGTGGAATAAACTGTACAAAGCGGACGATATCTAAAAGTTGATAAAAAGAAAACATGAAGCTTACCGGAACATTTATAGATGAAATTTCACATGACATCCCACATCAAAACTGGGGTAGGAAGGAGTGGGATCAGGATTTTGCACTGATGCAGCAAATTGGCATTGATACGGTCATTCTTATCCGGTC
>JBGSXH010000006.1:0-1837 GCA_041751515.1 Cyclobacteriaceae bacterium
TCTTTTTTAATACACTGAATAACATTTATTCCCTTACGAATATAGATATAGAAAAGGCACAAACCGCCCTTTTAAAGCTTTCCAGGATGATGCGATATGTTTTGTATGAAACTGAGAAAGACCAGACCTTATTAAGTAAAGAGCTGGATTTTATCAAAGACTATATCACACTCATGCGCCTGAGGCTGCCGGAAAAAGTGAAGCTAGATATCGAGATGCCGCAACAGTTTAATGACGTTGAGCTGGCGCCCATGCTTTTGCTACCCTATATTGAAAACTGCTTTAAACATGGCATCAGTTCGCAGCAGCAGAGCCAAATTGTGATTAAAATTGGGATGAATGAGGGTGTTTTAAGCTTAAATACCGTAAATTCCATTTATCTGGCCGGTAAAGATTCGCCTGAAGGCGATGCCAGTGGTATTGGTCTGGTAAACACAGAAAGACGACTTTCACTACTGTATGGAAAAGCGTATGAATTGAAGATTGATGCCAACAACCCTGAAAACCAATATAGAGTGAATCTGAAGATCCGACTTAAATGAAAACCTCCTGTATTGCTGTAGATGATGAGCCGCTGGCACTGGATTTAGTCTGCAGGTTCATTGAGCAGAGTTCATTTTTGTCATTGCTTGGCAGATTTGACAATGCTATCGATGCATTGAGCTTTGTCAACCAGCATGAAGTACAACTTATTTTTCTGGACATTCAAATGCCGGACCTCTCTGGTATGGAGCTGGCAAGGGTATTAAATGCGAAGCAAACAGTCGCTAAACCCAAATTTATATTTACCACTGCTTACAATCAGTTCGCCATAGAAGGCTATAAGGTAGATGCGCTCGACTACCTGCTAAAGCCTTATGGTTATGAAGAATTTTTGAAAGCAGCCACCAAAGCCATTCAGCATTTCAGACCCTCTGAAGTTGCAGTTCAACAGCCTATCCATACTGAAGCATATATTTTCCTGAAGGTAGAGTACCAGCTTGTAAAAGTAATGTTGCAGGATATTTTATATGTGGAGGCCTATAAAGATTATGTAAAAGTGTATTTGCGGGACAAGCTGAGTCCACTGCTTTCCCTCACCAGCCTCAAAAACATGGAAGACATGTTGCCCTCCCATAAATTCATGCGCATCCACCGTTCTTATATCATAGCGCTCGACCATATCGATGTGACTTCCCGCAATGCCGTTACGATCGGTAAAACCCAGATTACCGTTAGCGAAAACTACAAGGAAAGTTTCCTGCAGTTTTTAGGGAAATGGATGGGGTAGGCGGAGTTGATAAATTCTGCTTTGCGATTTCGTTGAGTGTTTCAGGATATTCATACCTGAGCGATTAAGAGAAGGAAAATACTTGGGGTGCTACAGCATATTTACTCTATCGTAAAGGAGATTTTCTTGCCGAGTCCTATTTCAAATATTCTGTAAAGTGTTGATAGTTGAATATCACTTTTTCCATTTTCAATTCGGGATATGAAGCTTTTCTTGGTTCCTGTTTTTTCTGCAAGTTGTTCTTGTGTCATTTTGGAAAGTCTTCGTTCTTCTTTAATAAATTCACCAATAGCAAATGCTTTGGCTTTAGCTTCAAACGCTGTTCTTTTTTCTTCCCCTACCTGACCGTACCTTTTTTCCAGGTGTTTCTCAAATGTCGTTATTGAACTATTATTTTTCATCTTTTTTTCGTTTACTCTTTTCTTTAAAGTACTCATCTTTAATTCTCAATGCTTTACTAATTTCCCTTGAAGGGGTTTTTTGGGTTTTCTTTTGGAAACCGTTAAAAAGCACGATCAAATTATTTTCATCAAAACAGCAGAATATTCTATAAATGTTGCCACTGTG
>JBGSXH010000007.1:0-1721 GCA_041751515.1 Cyclobacteriaceae bacterium
GGATCATTTTCACAAGAACACCATGCGCATCGACCTGTGGACCAAGGAAATGCCCGTAGACGAAATGAAGCGCTTTTACATTGACTCTCTCGGCGGACTTGCGCAAAGCATTCTCAACGCTACCGGCGACGAATACATGGCATCAGAAATGAATGCCCTCTGCGAAAAACTCATCGAATATGTCAAAAAAGAACAGAATCAGTAGCCTTTTATCGGCTACGCTATCAATTAAAATCCAAAGTTGATAAAGATTTGGGCGAAGCCTGCGGCCCAGGCTTTCCCTCCAAATCCTCAGCCGGGACAAGCTTTGCTGGTTTTCAAGCAAAGGTATTTTTAAAGAAAATTGCTGAAGACTTTGACCCCGGCAGCCGGCTTCCGGGTTTTCCGCTCAATCCTTTTCGCGGCTCAACATTACTCATTTCCATGCCCAATTCATTTCAGCTGTCGCCTATTACCAACAGGGCAGACCTGCGATTGCCTGCCATGCTCGAACTTTACCGGCTGGCTTTTCCTTTGGCCGAACGCAGGAGAACTGAGGCTTTGCTCGACATGATAGGTCATGAGCAGATGGAGATTTTGTCCATTCAAAAGGAAGCCGATTTTCAAGGTTTTGTCATTTGCTGGCAGCTGGATAGTACTAAGTTTATTGAACATTTTGCCATTAGTCCGAAAGCAAGAGGGCAAAATCTTGGCTCCCAGGCATTGCAACAATTGCTTGCCCGCACTTCCTACCCCTGGCTACTCGAAGTGGAACCTCCAACCGATACTGTAACACAAAAACGCATCACCTTCTATGAACGGAACGGATTTGCGCTGCTCAATGTCGCCTATCAACAACCCGCCTATCGTCCCGACGCTCCAGCTCTTCCCATGCTGCTGATGTCTAGTGAAAGGCAATGGGAACCGACCACTCTTCATGCAGCCATTGAACAAATACATAGGCAGGTGTATAATTATTTTCCTTCTCGATAAGTGTTGTACTTTTCAATTGGCATTCAATTATAAACTAGATCGACTATTTATCACTTTCGGGAAATTTCTTAGCTTCATTCGAACTATTTTCCACCTCACTCATAAGAAAGCACCCTTGCACCATGCCTATACACATAATTGAAACTAATGCTGAGCACCCTGACTTTATCATGCTGATAAAGTTGTTGGATGCCTATCTTGCAGTAATAGATGGGGAAGACCATGCATTTTATTCACAATTTAATGCCAGCAACCAATTAAAGCATGTGGTAGTAGCTTACAACAACGACACCCCAGTTGGCTGTGGCGCCTTAAAGCTGTACGAGCCGGGCGTCATGGAAATCAAACGCATGTATGTACAGCCCGCTCTGAGAGGGCAAGGCTTGGGCAGTAACATCTTGCAGGCTTTAGAGCAAATGGCAATAGCCTTATCCGTAAATAAATGCATCTTGGAAACTGGCAAAAAGCAAGTGGATGCCGTTCAGTTATATCTCAAAAATGAGTATCAGATTATCCCGAACTACGGTCAGTACGAAGGCGTCGAAGATAGTATCTGCTTTGAAAAACAGCTATGAAGTAAATTGGGATCACTCCATCAGGCATAAAATCGATAGGTAGACCATAGTATAGCCATTATTCGTTATTGCGTTGTTCGTTTTTTCTTAATGCCTTGCCGGCCAGTTCGCCTGTAAATTCCCCGTCCGCGATAGCGGATTTGTCGTTCAGGGCCAGAATATGCACTGGCCAAA
>JBGSXH010000008.1:0-6043 GCA_041751515.1 Cyclobacteriaceae bacterium
CCTGGATTAACGGGCCGGGTTTTGCCAATTGGCTCAGCACACACTGGCTTCCAAATTTGCTCTTTTTTGCCACATTCATCATTTTTGGTCTTTCTTTTCTGGGCCTTTTTGAGATCACGCTGCCATCATCCTGGGTGAATAATATCGACAGGCAGGCAGACAGAGGCAAATACCTGGGCGTATTTTTTATGGCTTTTACGCTTGTGTTGGTGTCTTTTTCCTGTACCGGTCCTATTGTAGGAAGTATTCTTGTTGAGTCGGCTGGAGGTGAGGTCATTAAACCTATTATTGGGATGGTTTCCTTTTCAGCGGCTTTTGCCATTCCGTTTACCATGTTTGCTATTTTTCCGCAATGGCTTAATAATCTGCCAAAATCCGGTGGATGGCTCAATTCAGTAAAGGTAATTTTGGGCTTTCTGGAACTGGCACTTGCGTTAAAATTCCTTTCCATGGCAGACCAGATTTACCATTGGGGACTGCTGGACAGGGATGTGTTTCTTGTCCTGTGGATTGTGCTTTTTGCTTTTATAGGTCTTTATTTACTAGGCAAGATCCGCTTGAAACATGATGCAGAGGTAAAGCAATTGAACATTACACGACTTCTACTTTCTATCCTTACCTTTTCCTTTGTCGTCTATATGATTCCCGGTCTTTGGGGTGCTCCGCTCAAGTTTATGGCGGGCTTTCTTCCGCCCATGTCAGGTCATGATTTTGACATGAATGCCATGCTACGGGCACAACAGCAGGCAAATGGTGAGGACGCACTATGTGAGACCCCACTTTATACAGATTTTCTGCACTTTCCACATGGTATAAAAGGCTATTTCGATTACGAGCAGGCGATGGAATGTGCAAAGGAACAGAATAAGCCTGTTTTTATTGATTTTACCGGACATGGATGTGTCAACTGCAGGGAAATGGAAGCCAGCATATGGTCGCATCCTGAAGTCTTGAATAAGCTTTCAAATGATTTCGTGATGCTGGCTTTGTACATCGACGAAAGAAAAGAATTGCCTCAAAGCGATTGGTATGAAAGCCAGTATGATGGTAAGGTCAAAAAAACCATAGGGCAACAGAATACTGATCGGCAGATATCACAGTTTAACAACAATGCGCAGCCTTATTACGTCATCCTTAGTCCTGAGGGAGAACTGCTGACAAAGCCTTTCAGCTACACCCGGGATCCGGCAAAATTCCTGCAGTTTTTGGATGATGGCTTAGGGAATTTCAATCAGTAACTTTTTTTTATTGTCTGTGGTTTAGCTAATCTGTACTGATGAGATATGGATATAGAGCTTCAGCAATACAATAACAAGAGTAATCTCGAAAAGAGCAATGAACCCAAAGGGCAATCATCTGCCAGTGGAAAAGAAGGTCAATGCTTCGTTATTCAGCATCATGACGCCACCTCTTTGCATTACGATTTTAGTATCGAAGTAGCAGGTGTAGAAGTAGCAGGTGTATTAAAATCCTGGGCTGTGCCGAAAGGGCCTTCCACCGATTTTAAGGTGAAACGACTCGCGATTGCAGTGGAGGATCATCCGGTGGATTATGCAGGTTTTGAAGGCATCCATTCCTGAAGGTAAATACGGTGCAGGTCCTGTCAATATCTGAAATGAAGGCAAATACCACAATTTACGGTCAGTTTAACAGAAACGCTGAATGAAGGGCAGATAGAAATTGAGCTTAAAGGGAAGAAATGACAGGGCGCTTTTGCTTTAATTCGTACCCGACAAAAGGAAAATCAATGGCTTTTATTGAAGATAAAAGATGATAATGCCCACGCCGTCGCAACCCTGTAAGTACGGAACCGCAATCGGTAAAAAGCGGGAAGAAAATCGATGAAATTTCTTAGTTAGTGCCTAAAGTTAGTGCCTAATAGAAACAGCGATGTCAATTGACAAGACAATGCACTTTGGACCTTATGAGGTAAAATTAAGCAATCAGGATAAAATTATATTTTCTCAGCATAAGCTGACGAAGGCAGATGTGCTAGAATATTACCTTGACATTGGCGATCAGATTTTACCCTGGTTGAAAGACCGTCCATTGACACTTCATCGGTTTCCGGATGGGGTGGAGGCATCAGGCTTTTATTAGAAAAATGTAGCTGAATACTTTCCGGAATGGCTTTCCCGATTCGTAACAGAAAAAGAGAGCGGTGATGCTATCACTATGCCGATGATCAATAAAAAGGCAGATCTGGCCTACCTTGTTAACCAGGGAAGCAGCATCGTCTTTCACACCTGGCTAAGTAAACGCCAAAAACCTAACCAGCCTGATTTTTGACCTTGATCCGGCACCGGAGGCTTCATTGGAAACCGTGGTTGTCGCAGCAGATTGATTAAGGGCGTTTCTAAAAGATCAACTTGACGCTACCACTTTTGTGATGAGTTCGGGTTCCAAAGGCCTCCATATTCATATTCCTATAAAATTACATTTTACTTTTGATGTGCTGAAGCCATATGTCAAGGGCTTAGCAGAAGGTTTTGCAAATGTGTTTCGCGAAGACTATACTACTAAAATTCGAAAGGACCAGAGGAATGGACGCATTTTTATTGATTATCTACACTCTTTAAGAGCAACAAAGGATGCTGCCATTGCAATGCCCCTTGCATGGGACAGTTTAATCAAAGAGCAGTTGAAAGCTGCACAATGTTCGATTACAAATTATAGGAAACTATTAATGGCCCATATCCTGGTAGCAGTATCATGGACAGCCAGCTAATTTAAAGGAGTTTATCAAAAACTAACAGGTTCAAAGCACTTATCGGGAACAAAAGACAGTATTCCAGGTTCTGTAAGTAGAAGTCTTGATAGCAAAGTATTATTAGAGTTGTCATGGTGCAGTTGCTT
This sequence comes from Cyclobacteriaceae bacterium, assembly GCA_041751515.1. Lineage (GTDB taxonomy): Bacteria > Bacteroidota > Bacteroidia > Cytophagales > Cyclobacteriaceae > JBGSXH01. Next base: position 2,857 of record JBGSXH010000008.1, read on the forward strand.
TTGCGAGTAAGCAACTGCACCTTTTTTTATGCCATCCACTCGAAGAGTGTATAATGATCACCATCCATGCCAATGGCCTTATAAACAGCCTGCGCATTCACATTACTCTTGTCTACGTAAAGTCGAAGTCCTCTTGCTTTAGCTTTTTTGGCAACTTTTTGAATGTGGAGATACATTTGCTTGAATACTCCTTTTTGACGATAATCTTCCTCAATAAACACCGATTGTATCCACCATACCCATCCATTGCGCCAATCACTCCATTCATAAGTAATCATCAATGAGCCAATTGTTTTGTCGCCATCTTTCGCTACAAAATATTTTCCCTTGGCGACATCATTAAAAACTGCTGCAACGCCTTGTTTTAGCACAACCTGATCCAAATCGAGACCCTCCGTTTCGAGCGCCATTTTAATTTGAAATGTTGCTATAACAGCTTTGTCGTGAACCGTTGCTTCTTGAATACTCACCATAGGCTAAAATTTTACTAATATTAAAATCACCAAAAGAATAAGCAAAATGGCCGTGACCACATACATAACCTTTTCCACAAAATACTTGGGCTTTGGCAAGACAGACTCGCTTTCCTGCGTATGCTGTGGCAGCCCCTTAAAGGCGATGAGATGATTGATTTCTCTGAATCTGTCCTGTAGCTTATCTAATTGTGCCCTTAAAAATTCATTTTCTTCCTTAATATGACTCATCAATTCAAGACTATTGCCTGAATATTCCTGATTATCAGAAATATGAGCATCGGAGGCAGGAAAATGTGCAAGCAAAAAGTCTTCGTCAATTAGGTAGGCAGATCCATTTTTTTGTATATGTGAGGATGCTGCAAATTTACGGCAAAATCTGCTGATAGTGGGCTGGCTCTTTCCTGTAAGTTTTACGGCCTGAGCGACCGATAAAAATGTTGATGGCATGAAAAATTATATTATTCAAATTGATAAATGCGAATAGAAATGCTAATTTATTGAATATGAATGAATAAAAGTATATTAATCTTCAATATCTGCCTCAATAAATTTTTGTACCTAATTATTCATATTCTCCTTTATTTTAAATGTAATATTTAGTGTAATTTTATGCAAATAGATACAGGTTATAGTTATGGTTAATGTTTCAAGTAATTTCGATAGCGGTAATATTATTGTACTCAGTGCACAGGATGCTGCCGATATCAGACTGCAAATTCGCAAAGACACTCATTCGGAGTTTTTGCAATGGTTTCATTTTAGAGTGGGTGGTGTAAGATCAAAAGCTTGCCGTATCGTCATAGAAAATGCTGGAAAGACCACTTACCCACTAGGTTGGGAAAATTATAATGCTTGTGCTTCTTATGACAGGATAAACTGGTTTAGAGTAACTACTTCATATCGCAATGGGGAATTGATTATTGAGCACACTCCCGCTTTGGACAGCGTATACTATGCCTACTTCACTCCCTATAGCTACGAGCGTCTGCAGGATTTCATTCATCAGGCGCAGCTCAATGCGCAGGTGCGATTGACCACCCTGGGATCGACAGTGCAGGAACGGTCAATCGATTTGCTGACGATAGGCAATGAAAACCTATCCAATAAAATCTGGATTATAGGCAGACAGCATCCTGGGGAGCCAATGGCTTCCTGGTTTATTGAAGGTCTTGTAAGACAATTATTAAATGAAGCAGACCCGGTGTCCAGAAAGCTCCTGCAGGAATGTGTATTTTATATTGTTCCGAATATGAATGTCGACGGTAGTATACTGGGGAATTTAAGGGCCAATGCTGCCGGTGCCAATTTAAACAGAGAATGGGCTACTCCAGATGTTGAAAGAAGTCCTGAGGTGTACTACGTGAAAAGTGCTATGCAAAATAAGGGATTGAGTTTGTGTCTGGATGTGCATGGAGACGAAGCTATCCCATATAATTTTGTAGCCGGAGCGGAAGGCAACCCTAAATACACTGATCGGATTGCCCGACTTGAAGAGCAGTTTAAAAAGTTGTGGGAGGAGCATAGTCCTGATTTTCAAACGACGCATGGTTACCCTTTAAATGCGCCAGGTACTGCCAATATGAATGTGTGCACTAACCAGCTCAGCCAGCTGTTTGATACATTGGTCCTGACCATCGAAATGCCGTTCAAAGACCATGACGCGCTTCCTGATGTGAGAGCAGGCTGGTCTTCAGCAAGAAGTATGCACCTGGGAGCAGGCGTTTTACCGGTTATTCACCAAATACTTCCGCATATGCATTAGTATCCACTGCGAATAATTGATGATGAACTTACATTGGAATGCTCAAATGTATGGGTTTAAAGGATTGAAACGTAGAATATTAGGCAAACAGTAATTTTGATTTAAGTAATAAATCAGCTTTATTCATGATAGTTAAAATGTCAGCAGAGGAATAATACGATTATGCAGAAAAAATTAATAGGATTTATGGCCATTCTCATTGTCGCGGGACTGGTATATTATATTTTCCCTTTTAATAGTGAAAGTAATGACCATGCAATGGAGATCTCTGAAGAGGAAGCGGAAGCTGACTCGCTAGTGATGCTCCCCCCTCCTGAACCTGAAATGCTATTTGGCCTGGTAGTAGATTCATTGGATGTGCTTGAAAGTAAGATAAAACCAAGACAGAATCTTGGACAAATACTTACATCCTATAATGTTTCCTTTCCTGTAATTGACCAGCTGGCAAGAATTGCAGGAGAGGTTTTTGATGTTCGTAAAATAAGGGCCGATAAAAACTATACGGTGCTCTTAGACCGTGACTCAGCCGCAACCGCCAGATACTTCATTTATGAGCCTAGCAAGGAGGAATACATCATCTTCCAGCTTAAAGATTCGCTGGCTGTGATGAAAGGAGAAAGAGAAATAACGATAACAGAAAAGTCTTTGACCGGTGTAATCGAAAGTAGTCTGAACGAGAGTATGATAAAGGCAGGAGCATCCCCTTTGCTCGTGCATAGTCTGGCTGATGTTTTCGCCTGGCAAATTGATTTTTATCGTGTGCAGAAGGGCGATAACTTTAAGGTGATTTACGAAGAAAAATCGATCAACGACGAGCCGTATGGCATCGGTCGCATAATTGCAGCGCAGTTTCAACAAAGCGGGACAGACTTCTATGCTTTTCAATATGATCAGGGTGAAGGACTAAGCTATTTTGATGAAGAAGGCAATAGCCTTCGAAAAGCATTTT
>JBGSXH010000009.1:0-21588 GCA_041751515.1 Cyclobacteriaceae bacterium
TCCTATAGTTTTGAAATTATTGATTGCAGCATGCATTACCTACAAAAATAACCTTTGACGAAGCGCAAAAAAAAAGTGTGGGGACACAAAACAATTGCCAGTAATATTATTGCTCAAGTGAGCATAAAGAGACGCTTGACAGCAATGAATAGAAGAGTAAATGGCATTAAGGTTCAATTAGCTGATTAATAGCCATGTACCAGGAAGTGTAATATAAAGTAAAATAATGCACGTTTAGGCTAAGTCATTCCCATATACCAGGCGGAACTAATTCCAAAATATTGCCTTCATAGTCTTCAAAATAAAAAGATTCTAAACCATTTTTCCATTCCTGAACATGTGTTATAGGAATTTGAGCCTTTTCAAGAGCAGTCTTGCAGATATTTAAGTCAGCCAGGCTGGTTTCAAAGGCAAGATGTTGCTTACCATAGGCAAAATGTGGAGGAAGCATCCGTTCATTCTTCGTAACATCGGCAATAAAACAAAGAAGCACAGAAGTGCCAACTTTAAAAAATATATGCCTACCGTTCTTTCTTGAAATGATGGGAAAGCCAAGAATTTCATGGTAAAATGTCTGCGTTTTATCGAGGTTATTTACGTACAGACAGGTTTCTTTGATTTTTGTAATTCGGCCTTTCATAAAAAAATAACCTGCATAAGCAGGCTACTGTTTTACTAAAGCACTCATCGTGTGGGGAAGTACCTCAAAATACTCTTCAAATATAGATTTGTTAATCAGCTTTGTCTGTCTCCCACTGCCCCAACTCGGTGTAACTTCATAAAGACCATTAAAAGATCTTCCAACGTAGTTTTTCTCTACATCGAAACCGTCAAGACCAGCATTGGGCTTAGGTTGTTTGTTGCATTTAAATTGAATGCGATATCGATCCATCTTAACCTCCTTTAAAGGATTGTAAAAGTGTTTGTTTCTAAACAGAAAGGCTGATATCAGAAAAAATAATTAAAAAATGATGCCTTTCATGCTGAAAATGTAAGAGTGTCTAACGCAAACTAATATGCATAGGTTTATGTAGTTTGTAATAAATACCTATAAAAAGAAAGAAAATTTTCAGGACAATATTTGGGTAAATTGGCTGAATATCTATTAATCTTCTGATAATCAGTAATTTGTTAAAAATAAGACAGATTCCTGAAAACAAAGCAAAATTTTTTATATGTAAGATTTTTTCTATATTTATTAATACATGTTCCATGTTAGGCGCAACATTTATGGAAGATATACTTAGTTTGATTGAAATTGTACGAAAGAAAGGTCAACGTAGCATACAGCTCGTTAATCAGAATTTTAGAAAGAAGGAAATAAGTAAAGACAATCTGCTTTATGAAGGCATAATGCAGCACCATTATCATACAGATGAAGATGCTGCCAGGCAAATTTTCGATACTGACCCCGGTAACAGGAACTTTAGAAACGCTAAGAGCAAACTAAAGCAAAAACTGTTGAATCACCTTTATTTTCTGGATTATGAGAAGGAAAGTTACACGCTCTATGATAAACATCGGTACGAAGGTGTGCATGCATGGCATCAATGTTTGATATTATTGAGGGAGAATAATCATGAGCTTGCCGCTAAAATTTTACCTACGGTAGTTAAGATTTCGCGTGATCTGGAACTTTCCGATATTCTTGTAAGTAGCCTTACTATTCTCCGCAATGAGTATGCTCAGCAAGGAAAAGTGACGCTATACGAAGAAACCCAGGCTGAACTGGACGTTGCATATGAGCTTCGGAAGGCTTTCATAGCTTCGGAACGTGAGTACTATAGTATGGTTGCTTACTTTAAGAAATCTGTAAGTGCTCAAAACAGAATTCTGGATGAAGTGCCAGCCGTAATACAATCTATTAGGGGAAGAGCGAAAAAATTTAATAGTACAGGTCTTCTCCTGATGGCAGCGCGTTTGGAATTAGAGTACAATCACTTGACATGGAAATTTGCTGAAAATGTTGAGCTTGCCAGCAGTTTGGAAAAGAAGTTTCTGGAAATGCCTAATACTGAAGTCAATGTGCCTTTAGATAAAAAGCAGATCGCGGTTACTAAGATTTACGCTTACTACTATCTGGAAGACTATAAAACTGGTGGAGACTATGCCCATAAAAGTCTTCAGTATTTTAAAACTGGCAGTGAAAATTGGTTTGAGTTTATAGAGTATTATTTTTTGTTAATGATGAAAGCAAAAAACTATACCAAGGCTGGTGAGCTTTTTCGAAAAGTCCGCACCAATAAGCACTATAATGACTTGCCTTCACTCGTTGCCGAAAGATGGCATCTTTACAGGGCATATCTGGTGTTTTTCAATGATCATAAGTTAATACGCTGGGGTTTTGATATTGAAGAATTTAAATGTCACAAGCCAGAGTATCCTAAAGAACTGCATGGTTATAATGTGGCATGCCTGATTATTCAGGTGGTTTTTCTTATGCGCGAGGGAAAAGTCGATCTGGTAAAGGAAAAGATGGAACAACTGCAGGAATACAATAGTACCCATCTGGACAAACGGCATAATTACCGTAACAGCATATTTATTAGGTTACTTAACATTATTAATGATAAAGATTTTAATTACCCTGTTGTCAAGGAAAAGGGCCAAAACTATTATCTGAAACTGAAGAAAACACAGATACCCGGTGACTTGCATTTTGATATCGAAGTGGTTCCCTATGAAATACTATGGGAAGAAATTTTACAAATTCTCAAAAGCAATAAGCTGTATACCCATTATCGGTTCTACCAGGCTAAAGTATATAGCTAATTCATCAGTTAGTAAAATTGATTTCTGTATTATCTCCAATATTTAAACTATGGCTCATGCCCTTCAGGCTCGTGTCGTTACCAATAATGGAGGTGTCCAGTACAGTACTGTTCAGTTCACTGTAGGAGCCTACGATAGTATTGCGGACAATGGAGGAGGTAACAATACTATTATCTCCAATGGCTACATTAGGTCCAATGATGCTGTTGTTTAACTGACAGTTTTTGCCTATGGATACTGGCGGAATGATAATGGCTGTTGGACTAAGCTGAGCGTCGTAAAGAGGGAAGTCGGGTTTGTTGAGCAGGATGGCATTGGCTTCGAGTAAGCTCTCTTTTTTACCGCAGTCGTACCAGTTTTCTACAGACAGGGTGCGCATTTTTTCGCCTTTTTCCAGCATATACATTAGTGCATCTGTTAGCTGAAACTCACCCAAAGTCTTGATATTGTTTTCTACGATGTAGGAAGTAGCTTCATTCAGTAATTGCGAATTGGCAATTTTATAAATGCCTACTAGTGCAAGATTTGATTTGGGAATTCTCGGTTTTTCAATCAGCTTCTTTACAAACCCGTCAGCATTTACTTCAGCGACCCCAAAGTTACCTGGTCTATTCACTTTCTTAATACCAAGAATCGTATCGGTGCTTTTGAGGAAGGTGGCCATGTCCAGGTTAACCACCGTATCGCCAAGCACAATCAGTACTTCATCTGTCTGAGCAATCTGCTCTCTGGCCGACCATATAGCATGCCCTATACCTTCACGGGGTTCTTGCGCTACAAACGTTATGTTGACAGGCTTATCATCATAATTACTTTTAATAAAGGTTTCTATTTTATTACCCAGATAGCCTAAAATAAAAACAAAATCATCGACACCGGCCTCTATTAAAGAATCTACAATATGGGCAAGAATAGGTTTGCCAGCCACAGGAACCAGGGCTTTTGGCTGTGTGTGGGTGTGGGGTCTTAATCTTATGCCTATGCCTGCTACCGGTATAATTGCTTTCATTGGTGTATAATTATTTTTAATGGCCACGTGCTTGTCTTGCGCTTGCGGGGGAATCTAAAAGATTAAAGTCGCCTCTTTGCCGAAGATGCTCATATTCAACTCTCAGTTGCTGTTTCTCCTCAATCTGGCAGATTTTATTTTTTTAAAGTGATGAATGTTCACCTATTGTACTAAAAGTATATAGATAGGGAAGGTAAATGGATACTGCAAGCATAAAAAGAAAAATGACATTGCCTTGTTATGTAAAGCAGCTATGCTTTACCTTTGAAAAACATTAAAAACTGCTTAAAAATTCTGTTGATACATGCCCGCAAAACCTCATGATTGGCGAATCAAGTTTTTGGTTTGGAGAATAAAACACCTCAGCAACAAGAATTTTGTGTTGTTATTGAGTGGCGTGATTGGTGCTGTGGCTGGCCTGGCAGCGGTAATATTGAAGTCTACGGTGCATGGCATTCAGTATTATTTAACCAGTGGCTTTGCTGTTAACTATCAGAATTACCTTTATTTGAGCTACCCCTTAATTGGAATTCTAATTACAGTCATACTGGCCAAATATGTATTGAAGGAGCAACTGGGCCATGGCATCACCAGTATTCTCTTCAGCATTTCCAAGAAATCTTCGCTGGTTAAAAAAAGGAAAATGTTCTCCAGAATGTTTACCAGTGCAATAACAGTAGGCTTTGGAGGCTCGGTTGGATTGGAGGCGCCAATTGTTGTTACAGGCTCGGCCTTGGGATCTAACATTGCCCAACTCATGCACCTCAATTATAAGAAAAGGACACTCCTCATTGGTTGTGGTGCAGCGGGAGCTATTTCTTCTATATTTAATTCGCCTATAGCAGGGGTGATATTTAGCATAGAAGTCATTTTAGCAGAAGTAACGATTGCCTCCTTTATCCCTTTGCTTATTGCAAGCGTCGCAGGTTCACTTATTTCCTTAATGCTTCTGGGAGATGATGTTTTGTTTAGTTTCAGGCCAACTGATGCATTTATTGCGGCTGATACCCCTTTCTATATCTTACTTGGTGTTGTTTGCGGATTAGTAGGTGTTTACTTCACCAGAACCACCTATGCGATTGAAAGTATGATTGCCAAGGTAGAAAATCAAATCGGACGGGCCATTGTTGGTGGCATTGCGCTGGGGCTCATCATCTTTATGCTGCCTCCAATGTATGGTGAGGGTTATGAAAGTATAAAGGCCATGCTCAATGATCAGGAGATGGGCCTGCTGCAAAACAGTCTGTTTTTTTCTCAGTGGAATGATTCGGGCTTTTTATTGTTTTTCCTCTTTGCCGTACTGTTGGCAAAACCTGTTGCCTCTGCACTCACGATTGGTTCAGGAGGTAGCGGGGGGATATTTGCTCCTTCCCTTTTCTTGGGTGGGGTTACCGGATATTTATACGCCAAATTTTTTAATTTCATCGGTTTAACAAAAGAGATAAGCACAAGTAACTTTACTTTAGTGGGCATGTGCGGAGTGATGAGTGCCGTACTGCATGCACCTCTTACCGGCATATTTTTAATCGCCGAAATTACGAGTGGTTATACCTTATTTGTTCCTTTGATGATGGTTTCTGCTATAAGTTATATCACTATCTCCTATTTCGAGAAATACTCTGTTTATACTAAGAAATTGATTGAAAGAGGTGATATGATACCGCATGATAAGGATAAGCAGGTATTAAGCCTTATACATTTGAATAAGATTATCGAGACAGATTTGTTGCAGATTGATCCGGAATCTACGCTGGGAGATTTGGTCAATCTGGTGCGTTTGTCGAAAAGAAATATATTTCCAGTGGTCAATGCTAGTCGGGAGCTCGTCGGCATTGTTACCCTTGACGACATCCGGGAAATCATGTTCGATGAAGAAAGCAGAGAAAACATGCAGGTCAAAAGCCTCATGCACCAGCCGCCGGCTTCAGTCTCCAGTCATGAAAATATGCAAATTGTCATGCAGAAGTTTGAAAAAAGTGCTGCATGGAACCTGCCTGTTATAGACAATGGCCAATATGTTGGTTTTGTATCTAAATCGCGCATCTTTAATGCCTATCGTAAGAAGCTTATTCGTCAAAACAGAGATTAAGCGAGTATTAACCCTGTGTAAGGTTAACGCTAAAACTTTTAGTTCTTCCAGAAGATATTGATAGCATTCACCTACCCTTTTTTAGCAAAGGGAAAATCAAATTTTTTAGGGCTAAATTTTTTCCATTGGTTTATCCACATAATTTTCATTTAAAAGTGGACACATAAAATGCTGACAATGAGCATATTAACATCATTCTGAAAATGAGTGTGGATAAGTGTTGATAAGTGTGGATAAGTAATTTTGATTTTAACCATTCTTTAAATCGTTAAATTTAAAGCCTTGTTCAGGGCTATTTTAGGCCATTTCTATTAGATTATTATGCACACTTTCAGGTAATATACAGGTAATATATAATCGATATTGTGAGAAAATTTAAAATGCAAAGAGCCTTAGCGTAGTGGCTGATTGAATCGAAATATTTAAGTAATTTGTAGCTTCTTCTATATGATAAGTTACTGATAAATAGGTATTAATATTGGTTTGCTAAAATTAGTATATTCGAAAAATGATATTTTATTGTTTTGAATAATTGATTATATTTAAAGGGCAATCCTTTAATAACTGTATTCACATATTATTTATAATTGTCCCATGCATATACTCAAACTTCTTTTATTGGTTTCATTTACTTTCACTAGTTTTTGGACGCACGCCCAGATAGAAGTGCTGAAGTTTAATACGCTTGAATCAAAGATGGAGATTATGGCTCAAAACAATGAGTTGTCAATTGTTAACTTTTGGGCTACCTGGTGCAAGCCTTGCATTGCGGAGCTGCCCTATTTCGAAGAGGCTGGGAAAGCCTTTGCTGAGAAGGGTGTAACACTATTGCTCGTCAGCATGGACTTCGTGGAGGTGCTGGACAGTAAGGTGAAGCCTTTTGTTCAAAAGCGTAATATGCAATCCTCCGTGGTGCTATTGGATGAAACTGACTATAATGCCTTTATCAATGAGGTAGATAAAAACTGGTCCGGAGCTATCCCGGCCACTTTATTTATCGGTAAAAACGGAAAGAGAAAAGTGTTCTTTGAAAAGGAGTTTCAAAGAGACGATTTATTTGATGAGATTGAAGATTTTCTCAATAGTAAAAGTGGTAATGCCACGATTACATCTGATGTAAATTAAATAAAAAAGATATGAAAATGCTCTTTAAAGTATCATTCACACTGATTATGGCCATGGTGGTTTCAGCGTTCAATAATTTTGATGATGAGAAAGGCTATAGGGTAGGAGACACAGCCCGCGATTTTAAATTGAAGAACATAGATGGGGAAATGGTGTCCATGAAGGATTACAGAGATGCAAAAGGCTTTATTGTAATATTCACCTGCAATCATTGCCCCTATGCAAAACTGTATGAGGACAGGATTATCGCATTGCATAATGAGTTTGCGCCACAAGGGTTCCCAGTGATAGCCATTAACCCGAATGACCCTGATAAGCAGCCAGAGGACAACTTCGAGAATATGAAAAGAAGGGCAGCAGAAAAAGGCTTTCCATTCCCGTACCTCGTCGATGAAACGCAGGAGATCGCCTTAACGTATGGCGCTAAAGTAACTCCTCATGTATTTTTGTTGAAAAGAATAGGCCAGGAGAACTTGAAAGTTGCCTATATCGGTGCTATTGACAATAATCATAAGGATGCCCAGAAAGCTGATAAAAAGTATGTTGAAGAAGCTGTAAAAGCGCTACTTTCAGACAAAGCTCCTGTTGAAACCAGCACCAAGGGAATAGGCTGCACAATTAAATGGCGCGATGCGTAGTCTTACGCAGCTGCTGCATTAATTTAGCATTTTCAAAATATCGTCCAGATATTCGCGGTTATTGGCTAGTCTGGGCACTTTGTTCTGTCCGCCAAGTTTACCCCTGCCTTTCATCCACTTAGCAAAAGTATCAGCAGGAAGTGATTGGACTATAGGCGTTTCCAAGACCATATCGTAGGCTCTCTTCGCTTCGTAATCGCTGTTGACGGCCTTAAGGCTTTCGTCAAGAATGGTGGTAAATTGCGAAAGACTATCGGGCAGCTTTCTGAATTCTACCAGCCATTCGTGGCAACCACTTGCACCATTTTCAAAAAATTTCGGTCCGGCGGTGAAGTTTTCAATGATCGCGCCGGTATGATCACAAGCTCTGGTAATGGCTTTTTCTGCATTTTCTATGATAATCTCTTCACCGAAAGAATTGATAAAATGCCTGGTACGCCCGCTAATCTGTATGCGGAACGGCGCTAGCGATGTAAACTTAATAGTGTCTCCGATTTTATAACGCCAAAGTCCGGCATTGGTGGAAATAATGATTGCGTAGTTTGTGTTGAGCTGAACCTCTGCCAGAGTCAGTACCCTGGGATTTTCATCATCAATGTGTTCTAAAGGGATAAACTCATAAAAAATGCCATAATCAAGCATTAATAACATTTCTGTAGTATTGGAAACATCTTGTATCCCGAAAAATCCTTCCGTGGCATTATAGGTTTCGTAATAATTCATTCCCGATGAGGGGATGACCTTCTCAAAAAGTTTACGGTATGGGGTAAAGGAAACAGCGCCGTGAAAAAACACCTCAAGATTTGGCCATACTTCCAGGATGTTATCTACCTGCTTTATTTCCATAATCCTTCTCAGTAGCACGAGTGTCCAGGTTGGAATGCCCGAGATATTGGTTACATTTTCTTTGGAAGTTTCACGTGCTATCTTTTCAATTTTTTCTTCCCAATTATTTATCAAAGCAACTTCCAAGCTTGGAGTTCTTGCCATCTGCGCCCAAAAAGGAAGATTTTTCATGATTACTGCAGAAATATCCCCAGTGAATGATGCTGCGCTTTTATCAAGCTGGTTGATGTCATGGCTGCCACCTAAGGCAAGAGATTTTCCCGTAAAAAACTTCGTGTCAGGATGGTTATTGAAGTAAATGGAAAGCAGGTCTTTCCCGCCTTTGAAGTGGCAGTCTTCCAAAGCCTCCTCTGAAACGGGTATAAATTTGCTTTTGGCATTGGTGGTCCCGGAAGATTTGGCAAACCATTTAATTTCAGTAGGCCATAATAAATTTTGTTCCCCCTGCATTACCCTGTCTATATAGGGAAATAGTGATTCATAATCGGAGATAGGAACCCGGCTCTGAAAATCCTCTAATGTTTTTATTTCATGGAAATGGTATTTTTTACCAAATTCAGTGTTTTTAGCTTTGTGCAAAAGTTTGGCAAAAACCTCTTTTTGCACTTCTATGGGGTATTTCATGAAAAGCTCAACTTCATGTATACGCTTTTTCATGAACCATGTCATTAACGAATTGATAATTTCCATAGCGAAAGGTTCTTTAAATTTTGCGCTTTAATTCGAAATGTTTTCCTAAATAAACCTTTCTGACAATTTCATCAGCGGCCAGCTCTTCTGCCGTTCCTGCTTTTAGTAATTTACCCTCAAACATGAGGTAAGCCCTGTCAGTAATAGACAAAGTTTCATTAACGTTATGGTCTGTGATGAGAATGCCGATGTTTTTTTGCTTAAGCTTTCCTACAATAGTTTGGATTTCCTCTACCGCAATAGGGTCTACACCGGCAAAGGGTTCATCCAATAGTACAAACTTGGGGTCTACGGCTAGTGCCCGCGCAATCTCGGTGCGACGGCGTTCACCACCAGAAAGCACCATGCCCAGGTTTTTGCGAACATGGGTAAGGCTGAATTCTTCCAATAAGCTGTTCATTTTATCCTTTTGTTCAGCCTTGCTAAGCTTGGTCATTTCCAGGACAGCCAAGAGGTTTTCTTCAACAGATAGCGTACGGAAAACGGAGGCTTCCTGTGCAAGGTAACCGATGCCCAGCTTCGCCCTTTTGTACATTGGCAAGGCTGTGATATCTTCTTTGTCAAGGTAGATTTTGCCATCATTAGGCCTGATAAGACCAACAATCATATAGAAAGAAGTGGTTTTTCCAGCACCGTTAGGGCCTAGTAGCCCAACGATCTCTCCCTGAGATACCTCCACAGATATATGATTTACCACGGTGCGGTTCTTATATTTCTTTACAAGATTGTCTGCTCTTAACTTGAGTGATTCGGCCATAATTACGGTTCAATTGCTTTAATGTCTTTCAATACCAATTGCAATTTACATTTGTCTTTATAAGTATTTTCACCTATGGTATAGGCAATGTGAAATGGTTTTCCGGCATCTACAAGTTCAAAAGCCTTAAAACCCATACCAAAACCTATTGCATCAAATATAAGGCCGCTATTGCTGTCTACTAGTTCCAATTTCAGGTGTTTCTCATTTAACAGCCTGGCAGGATTGGCACATTGCACGAAGCGCGTGGAAAATATAGGCTCCATATGCGCAGGACCAAAAGGTTCCATGGCACAAATATGCTTGTAAAAAGCCCTGTTAATATCCCTGAAACTGATTTCTCTGTCAATTTTTATGGTAGGCATAAGCATGGCCTCGCTTACTCTTGCTGCAACAACTTCTTCAAATCTGGCTTCAAAATCTTTTAATTTATCAGGGGAAATGGTGAGGCCTGCAGCATGGGTATGTCCTCCGAACTGGTCGATGAATTCCGCACACTCACAAAGGGCATCGTACAAATCAAAGTCTGCTATAGAGCGTGCAGAGCCTGTAATTTTGTCTTTTCCACTATTGGCCAGAATGATAGTGGGTCTGTAATAGGTCTCTATGCATCGTGAGGCAACGATTCCAATAATGCCTTTATGCCAATCGTCCTTGTAAAGCACTGTGCTGCGCGCAGCTTTGCGTTTGTCGGAACTTTCAATCATGGCCAATGCTTCCAGTGTAGTCGCTTCGTCTGTGGTGCGACGGTTGCTGTTATGAGATTCCAGTCCGCTTACCAGGGATAAAGCCTCCTGCTCCGTTGCCGATAAGAGTAATTTTGTGGCCCCATGGGCATGGTCCATTCTACCTGCCGCATTGATTCTGGGTGCAATGCCAAACACGACATCGCGAATATTGACAGGCTTTTTTTTGCCAGCACTCTGCAATAAGGCATTCAAACCGAAGTTGCCCTGCTCGTTCAATAGCTTTAGCCCCAAAAATGCAAAAACCCGATTTTCACCGGTTATAGGTACAATATCGGCTGCAATGCTCACTGCCAGTAAATCAAGCCTTCGAAAAAGGGATTCCGGCGACCATTCCATCGCTTCGCAAAGTGCCTGCAATAATTTAAAGCCAACGCCGCAACCGGATAGCTCTTTATAAGGGTAGCTGCAATCTTTCCGCTTGGGGTCCAGCACTGCAATAGCATCCGGTAGCTGTTTGCCGGGATTATGGTGGTCACAAATAATGAAATCGATATTTTGGGCCTTAGCAGTAGCCACCTTATCAATTGCCTTGATCCCACAGTCAATGCTGACGATTAAAGAAAAACCATTAGCCTCCGCGTAAGCAATGCCTGCTTCTGAAATACCGTAACCTTCTTTGTATCGATCGGGAATGTAATAGGTCAGGTGAGGATAATACTCGCTTAGAAAACCGTAAAAGACCGCCACCGAAGTGGTACCATCTACATCATAATCACCGTAGACAAGGATTTTTTCATCGTTTACCATGGCCTGCTGCAGCCTTGCCACAGCTTTGTCCATATCCTTCATCAGCCAGGGGTCATGAAGCTGGCTTAAAGCGGGTCTGAAAAATTCCCTTGCATGAGAAGCTTCGGCAATATTGCGTTGAATCAAAAGACTGGCGATTACAGGATGCAAAGGCTTTCGCGACTGGGCCTGCAGTGCTTTAATCTGTGCCCAGGAAGGAGAGGGTAAGTATTGCCAGTTTTGCTCAATCATAACCCTAAAGTAATAAATTTGGGATACAAATGAATACTGTTCGGAATGATGCGATCAATTAATTACTTTTACCAACATTCCCAATTCATCAAAAATATGATAGATAAGATTAAGGCCTACTACCAGCAATGGAAGCGGTACATTCAGGTGGATATGCTCATGTATCTAAGCATGTTATTGTTTATTCTACTCCTGTTCGTCTTCTTCTCCTAACTGCCGCACGAAACTCGTCTCTCTGCTGATGCTCTTTTTTGAGGGTACACCCAAATGTTTTAATTGATGCGCCCTGTTGAGTAAATTGCCCTTGCCCTGACTGAGTTTTTTCACCGCTTCATCATATGCATTTTGCGCCTGCCCGATATTTTTCCCTATTTTTTCGAGATCCAGAAGAAAGGAGGTAAACTTATCATACATCTTGCCAGCTTCCTGAGCAATTTCCTGAGCGTTTTGATTCTGGTGTTCGTATTTCCAGATTGAGCTCACCGTTTTAAGACAGGCCAGTAGCGTAGTGGGGCTTACGACAATTACCTTGCGCTCCCATGCATAACTGAAAAGATTCTCCCGGTCTTCCTGTAAAGCCAAACTAAAAGCTGCTTCCACGGGAACAAATAATAAGACAAAGTCGGGCGTTTTCATTTTCGGGTTGGCATAGTAATGTTTATCGCTCAGGCCTTTTACATGTTTGCGCAATGATTCAATATGTGCTTTTAAATGGATGTTTTTTTCAGCCTGGTCGATTGCAGTAGTATAGCCTTCATACGATTTGATAGAAACCTTGGCATCGATGATAATATGCTTATCTTCCGGAAGATGAATGATGACATCAGGCCTTTGAGATTTTCCATCGTCGCTTTGCAGTTGTAAGTTTTTGGCCTGAACTATGTATTCGCGTCCTTCCTGTAGGCCGGAACTCTCCAAAACACGGGTTAATATTACCTCACCCCAGTTGCCCTGAAATTTATTGTCGCCTTTTAAAGCCAATGTAAGATTGCGGGTATCATCACTCATCTGCTTATGAAGATTAGCTAATCTGCTAATTTCTTCCTTTAGAAGGCCATTATGCAAATGCTGTTGTTGCTGACTATCTTCAACTTTTTTTGAAAAATGTTCGATTTTCTCTTTTAAAGGATTCAAAACGGCACCAATTCGCTCTTTATTCAGGCTGCTGAAATTATCGGAATTTTTATGAAGGACGGTATTGGCGAGTTTTTCGAATTGCAGCAGCATTTGCTGTTCAGTATTTTTCTGCTCTGTTCGTTGCTGTGAAAGCTTTTCCTGAAGGTGCTGCAAAGTGCTATCTAGTCCTGCGCGCGCCTCTCTTAATTGCGCTACCTGCTCCTGAAGCTGCCTGTTATCTGCTGCTGCCTGCACAAGCTGTGCTTCCAGCTTCTCATTCGTATGTTGATGAACAGTATTGTCCTGTAGTGCTTGCCGCAGCTGCTCCTGCATTGCGCCAGCTTTGTTTTTTTGCCATAAGAATACCGATATGGCACCCACTATTAAGGCCAGTATTGCCGTCAAAAATTCAATCATGCAGAAATATATAAAAAAAAGCAGCACTATTAGGTGCTGCTTCCTCATGATCGTTAGAGATTTTTAGATGATGCCCTCCAGGACATCTTTCATCGGTACACGTTGTCCATCTTTAAAAGGAACGATCCAGGCATCTTTTACGCCCATTTCCCTTAAATACTTTTTAAATGTATCTGCTTCCCAGTAGTCTACAAAATTACCCAATGTATATTGCTTCATGTCTTCCAGCGTTTCTTCTGTCATATTTTCGCTGTTAGCCAGGAATTTCTCCAGGTTCTTGTTCTTAAAGGCGCCAATCTGCACTTTAAAAACCACTCCCTTTGCAGATTTGGTCTGATTGGGTGAGATGTCCAGACTTTCGTCTTTTAAAGCTTCTTCCAGCTTGCTTTCCGATCGTTTGAGCTCAGTCTGTAACTGCGAGATTTTGGAATCCTTATCAGAAACACGAGATTGGAGTGAAGTCATCTGACTTTTCAGCGTGTTGACCTGGCTTTGGAGTGCATTGTTGTCTTCCAGAAGATTTTTGAATTCTTCAGGATCCATTTTCTTTTGTTTCTTCTTCCACTCCTTCTTTTCTTTCTTAGAAAGTTGTGCGAAGGCCTCGTTGCCCATCGCTACGACAAGCAGGAAGCAAAGCATAATAGTAAATTTTTTCATAATCCATAAATTAGGTGCAAACCATCTAAATTTGCACCCAATCTACGGACAATAATCTAATATAGTCAAGCAGATGTACTATTTTAGACCACCTATCATATTTTCGGGAATCACCCACTGATCGAACTGCTCATTGGTTACCAAATCCAGTGCAATAGCTGCCTCACGTAAGGTACTGCCCTCTTTATGCGCTTTTTTTGCAATTTTTGCCGCGTTCTCATAGCCAATATGGGTGTTCAAAGCGGTCACCAACATCAAGCTGTTTTCGAGATTCTTCTCAATAACGGGATGATTAGGTTCAATGCCTACAGCGCAGTTTTTGTTAAAGCTATCACAGGCGTCTCCCAGCAGTCTTGCGGAAGTCAATACATTGTAAACCATCATCGGCTTAAAGACATTCAGTTCAAAATGACCGTTCATGCCACCGACTGATACCGCCGTATCTAGTCCTATCACTTGCGCACATACCATGGTAATGGCCTCACACTGGGTAGGGTTTACTTTGCCAGGCATAATGGAGGAACCCGGTTCATTTTCGGGAATAAGAATTTCGCCGATACCACAGCGAGGGCCGGAAGCCAGCATGCGGATATCATTGCCTATTTTCATTAGGCTTACAGCCAATTGTTTCAATGCGCCAGAGGTTTCTACCATTGCATCGTGTGCGGCCAGTGCTTCGAACTTATTTTCTGCGGTAATCATCGGTTGCCCGCTGAATTCAGCTATTTTTTTCGCCACCAATTCGGAATAGCCTTTTGGCGTATTCAGCCCTGTGCCCACTGCGGTTCCGCCCAGTGCCAATTCTGAAAGGTGGGCAAATGTGTTTTTCAGTGCCTTCAGGCCATGGTCTAGCTGGGAAACATAGCCGGAAAACTCATTGCCCAAAGTAAGGGGTGTGGCATCCATAAAGTGAGTACGGCCAATTTTTACGACATCGGCGAATGCTTTTGCTTTTTTATCCAGCGTATCTCGTAAAGTCTTTATTTTAGGGATAGTCTGCTCTACCAACATTTTATACACAGCAATGTGCATGGCAGTAGGAAAAGTATCGTTAGACGATTGTGACTTATTCACATCATCATTCGGGTGAATTTTCTTCTTTTCGTCTCCTAACTTACCACCCAGTAGTACATGGGCACGGTTGGCCACTACTTCATTGACATTCATATTGGACTGTGTGCCGGAACCAGTTTGCCAAACGACCAGAGGAAACTGGTCTTCCAGCTTTCCTTCCAGAATTTCTTCACAGACTTTGGCGATAATATCAGCCTTTTCCTGGTCGAGCACGCCCAATTCGGCATTGGTAAGGGCAGCAGATTTCTTGAGGATGGCAAAAGCATGGATGATCTCAGCGGGCATTTTCATGGCATCACCACCGATTTCAAAATTTTCTTTAGAACGCTGGGTCTGCGCGCCCCAATATTTATCTGCGGGCACCTGAATGTCGCCCATGGTATCTTTTTCTGTTCTGAAGTTCATGTATATGTATTTTGATGATTTAAATAGAATATTCTTGTCAGACAAATTTAATAAAATATGTAGGCTGACGATATAGAATAATTAAAATGATTATGGATGAATAGCCACCAGCTGGCAATCAGGGTATACTTTAAAGATAAAGGTTATGTCTTATAAAATTACTTTATTGACAAAATCCCAGATTGCAATGCCCATGCTTACGCTGATATTCAATGAATGTTTGGTTCCGAACTGTGGAATTTCCAGGCAGGCATCGGCTTTTTGTATGACGGCATCTTCGACACCCATCACTTCATTGCCGAAAACAAAAGCATATTTTTGATCTGCTTTAGGAGAAAAGTTCTGCAATAGCGTGCTTTTATCTGCCTGTTCGAAGGCACAGACAATATACCCTTGTTTTTGAAGGTTTTCCACGGCATGCAAGGTGGAAGTGGCATGTTCCCAATCGACAGACTCGGTGGCGCCCAGCGCGGTTTTATGAATTTCCCGGTGTGGAGGAGTGCCGGTAATGCCACATAGCCAGATCTTTTCTACCAGAAATGCATCGGCAGTGCGGAAGGCTGCCCCAACGTTATTTAGACTGCGTACATTGTCCAGGACGATGGTCAACGGTATTTTTTTAGTACTTTTGAAGGCTGAAACACTCTTGCGGTCCAGTTCCTCCATTTTTAACTTTTTCATAGGATGCTTAACTTGGCTGCTCAGCGACAGAGGGGTAAATCCCATCAACAAGCGAAAAAAATGGGCCTTTAACAGGCATAGCGTGCAAATTTACTATGGCAAAGCAAAAAGCAAAAGAAGCGGCGAAAGAAACCCCGCTGATGAAGCAATATAATGCAATAAAAGCGAAATATCCCGGCGCCTTACTGCTCTTCAGGGTGGGCGACTTTTATGAAACCTTTGGGGAAGATGCCGTCAAAGCCAGCAAAATCCTTGATATCGTGCTTACCAAAAGAGCGAATGGCTCAGCCTCACATATAGCATTGGCCGGTTTTCCTCACCATGCCATGGATACCTACCTGCCCAAATTGGTAAGGGCCGGCAACCGGGTGGCCATTTGCGACCAGCTGGAAGACCCTAAATCTGTCAAAGGCATTGTTAAGCGGGGTGTGACAGAGCTGGTCACGCCTGGTTTGTCTTTTAATGACAATGTACTGGATAGAAAGCACAACAATTACCTGGCTTCTGTGCATTTTAATGGCGAACACCTTGGCATCGCTTTTTTGGATCTTTCAACTGGTGAGTTCATTGCCAGTCGCGGGAACAAGCATTATGTTGATAAACTGCTGCAGGGGCTCAACCCATCGGAGGTGATCTACAGCAAAAGAGAGCGGGAAAACTTTGACAATTTATTTAAGGATAAATACAATACCTACTGTCTTGAAGACTGGATTTACAAACATAGCTATGGTTATGAGAAACTGATCAATCATTTTCAGACAGCGAATTTAAAAGGATTTGGCATTGAAGACCATCAGGAAGGCGTGGTGGCAGCAGGTGCCATCATGCACTATCTTGAAGAAACGGAGCATCGGGAAATTAATCATATCGCATCGATCGCCAGGATAGAGGAAGAAAAATATGTGTGGCTAGACCGTTTTACCATTCGCAACCTTGAATTGGTTTATCCACAGCAGGAAGGCGGGGTGCCGCTTATTAACATTCTGGACAAAACCGTGACGCCGATGGGTGCCAGGCAAATGCGGAAGTGGCTGGTGCTACCTCTGAAAGCACTGAGTGCAATTCAGGAAAGACAGCAGGCGGTTGGTAGTTTGCTGGATAATACAGAATTGCTGGAAGATATTGTGCAGGGCCTACAGCATATTGGCGATTTGGAGCGGCTGATTTCCAAGGTTGCAGTCGGCAGGGTGAATCCGCGAGAACTTTTGCAGTTGAAAAAGGCCCTCCAATACAGCCTGCCTATTAAAAAGGCGCTAATGGTCAGTAGATTGCCGGTTTTAGAGAAGCTTGGCGCACAATTGCACGATTGTGAATACTTATTAAAAGAAATAGAAAGCAAGCTAAAAGAAGAACTGCCACTGCTAAGTACGCAGGGCAATATGATCAAAGACGGTGTTCATACCGAGCTGGATGAACTCAGGGAAATTGCCTACCATGGCAAGGACTATTTGTTGCAGATTCAGCAGCGAGAAGTAAAAAATACTGGGATAGGTTCACTAAAAATTGCCTTTAACAAAGTGTTCGGCTACTATCTTGAAGTAACGCATTTGCACAAAGACAAGGTGCCGGATAGCTGGATCAGGAAGCAAACGCTGGTGAATGCAGAGCGATACATTACCGAAGAGCTGAAAACCTACGAAGAGAAAATTCTCAATGCGGAGGACAAGATGTTTCAGATTGAATACCAGCTTTTCATGAAGCTGGTGCAAGAGGCAGCAGATTTTGTCGGGCAGGTACAGGAGAACGCAAAAATACTGGCCACAGTCGATTGTCTCGCTTCCTTTGCCTGTACTGCCAGAGACAATGACTATACCATGCCGGAAATAGACGAGGGCAAAAACATTGACATCACTGCGGGCCGCCATCCGGTAATTGAAAAGCAGCTGCCACTGGGGGAGCAGTACGTGCCCAACGATATTGTCCTGAACCAGGACGACCAGCAACTGATGATTATCACCGGGCCCAATATGGCGGGTAAATCCGCGCTGCTGCGACAGGTGGCCCTGATCGTCATTATGGCGCAAATGGGGAGTTTTGTACCAGCTGCTGAGGCAAAGCTGGGTATCGTCGACAAGGTTTTTACCAGGGTAGGAGCTTCTGATAACTTATCCAGAGGCGAATCTACTTTTATGGTAGAAATGACCGAAACTGCCAGTATTCTCAATAACCTCAGCGATCGTAGTTTGGTGCTGATGGACGAAATAGGCCGTGGAACCAGTACCTATGATGGTATTTCTATTGCCTGGGCGATCGTTGAATACCTGCACAATCATCCTAAAAATAAAGTAAAAACCCTCTTTGCCACGCATTATCACGAGCTCAATGAGCTGGCTGAAGACTTCCCCCGCATTAAAAATTTCAATGTGGCGGTGAAGGAGGTGGGAAATAAGGTGATCTTCATCAGAAAGTTGAAGGCAGGAGGGAGTGAGCATAGTTTTGGTATTCATGTGGCGCAAATGGCAGGCATGCCCAATCAGGTGGTTTTAAGGGCGCATGAAATTATGCAGCATCTTGAGGCTGACAAAATTGGCGACAAGAACCGCAAGAAGATCCAAGACATGCCGAAGCAACATTATCAGATGAGCCTGTTTGAAGCAGACCCTGCTTTTGAAAAGATAAAGACCATTTTAGAGCAGACAGATATTAATACCATTTCACCTGTAGAAGCCCTGTTAAAGCTCAATGAGTTACAGAGTTATTTGAAGCGATAAAATTTTTTAAAAAAAATATCGTCAGGGTATTGCCAGGATTAAAGTCTTTATTAACTTTGCAGTCCCATAAGCAAAGAATCAAAGTAAAAGTATAAATGGTTTTATGCCGGGTTTAAAAGCGAAAGTAGCTCAGCTGGTAGAGCACGACCTTGCCAAGGTCGGGGTCGCGGGTTCGAATCCCGTCTTTCGCTCTTTTTTTATGGAATATGGCTAAGTGATTAGTCAATGCCGGGATGGTGGAATCGGTAGACACGCAAGACTTAAAATCTTGTGCAGGCAACTGCGTGCGGGTTCAAGTCCCGCTCCTGGTACGAATTTAGTAAAGGCTTCTCTAATACGGGGAAGCCTTTTTTTTGTAATTAGCATTGGGTGAAGTCGGACATTTTTAGATGGCGCAATGCACTGTAGGCATGAAGCTTCTGCGCACTAAAGTTTTACTGGAGAGCGAAAAAAGTAAAGCCAAATGAATTTATCTTGTGTCGAACCGCTTCAGTTCCGCAATGCGAAATTCAAACAGGCCATCCGGATAACCTTCCCGCCCTGCAAGAAATACAATGGATCGTGTATTCCAATTGATCGTGTTGACAGCAAGCAGGGTGAGTTTTCTTGTGTTGCACCAGCTTGCAAGCAAAGCATTTACATCTTCGTCATTACAAACAAAATTGGTGGATACAGGATTGCCTTGCCAGGTAATAAGGAAAATCTTGCTTTCAACAGCAGCTGAACTGTTGGGTATATTGAGGGAGTTAAACTCCAGTGCTGCAGCAGGTATTAAAGTATTGCTACCTCCATCAAAAGCTGCTGTGCTTTGGACATCTGCTTCTTCTTTCGTCTTCATCTTTAATTTTTTATTGCGCCTGTATTAAAGATAGTTATTTATCACCAAAAAGTATAATTAATAGAGCACTAAAATTAGATATACTAGCAAATTAACAATTTCTTAATCTCGGTTACTTTCTAACGGATTGCAGTATAGATTGTAAAACTGTATATGCCAGCATACGAACCATTTGATTTGGAAGCATTTTTTGCCTCTGTAGACTTATACAGAATGCCTGCTGAAAAAGTGTATGCAGACGAGCTGCTGGAGACCATCGTATATTTGCAACCCACCTCTTTAAGCATGATCGTAGAGTTTGATGCCCACCTTATCAATAATCCCGAACGCATCAGACAGCAAATTACATTGCCGATACCAAAAAACTTTAACGAGGCAATTAAGTACTTCCGCGAGGCGGGTATTGCCTATTTTCCCTTTCTCAACGATACAGCCGTTTTAGACATTCGCATGCGCTATAGTAGACTGATGTCGCATTAACCCACCATATAAACGGGCTCCCACTTAAACAATTTATCGCTTTTGTTCATTTAAAGAGGGCTGTCAGGCTAGTCTGACCGCAACAATTGGCTTAACTATCACATAAAGAACTTTCAGAGTAATGACAAATAGCGTATATTCAACGCTACAGTATAAACAACCTTTACACACCTAAACTTCACTATAATGTATTCGATTAAGCGCCTTATGGTAGGCTTGGATTTTACTCCTATAGACCAGCAATTGATATCTTATGCATACATGTTACAGGATTTTCTGGATATCGGAAAAATAGTTTTTTTTCATACCAGCAAAGACCTGAAACTAACGAAAGAACAAGAGCTTTGTAAAGGTGAAGGTCTTTCTACTGAAGAGACTTTTAAGGCATGTATGCTTGATAACGTTAAGCAAGTATTCAAGGGAGAAGAAAAATGTCAATATGAAATTGCTTTGAAGCATGGAAAAATCCCTGATGACATACTGAAATGGGCCAAAGCCAAAGACATTGACCTCATTTTAATGGGCAAGAAGACCGGCACCAAAACGGCAGATAAAATACCCGGTAAGATTGCAAAGATGAGCAATAGCTCAATTCTTATTTATCCTTCTGATTCAAAAAAGACGATTAATAAGATTGTTGTGCTGGTTGATTTCTCAGAACATTCAAAAACTGCAGTACAGGCCGCCATTGCCATGGGCAAGCACAAACCAGTGGAAATTACCTGTCTGCATGTATATAACCTTCCAATTGGCTGGTACAAAACCGGTAAAAGCAAAGAGGACTATACCACTATCCTGGGAGGTAACGCTGAAAAAAGCTATAAGAAGCTTTTGGAGGGAATGGAGCAGGGTAACGCGAGCATTACCCTGGAAAGTCGTTTTGCAGATGAAGAAAGCCCTGCAAAAGTCATGTATAAATTCGCTGAAAATAGTGAAGCGGATATGCTGGTAATAGGCTCAAAAGGACGTACACAGGCTGCAGAGGTCTTACTGGGCAGTATGGCTGTGAAGATTTTGGAATTAGATAAAACAATCCCCCTGATGGTAGTAAAAAATAAGGCTGATAATATGGATTTTCTGGATGCATTAGCCAATATGTAATTTATTGGTAATTGATTTTTTTTAGATAATTTACCTGCCTTAATCTCAGGCAGGTTTTATTTTGATGTTTTTCTCGTTTTATGGCTTTAGTGCTGCTTTTTGCTTTTCTTGTTGCCTTGCTGCTTCCAATACTTTACAAGCTTTTGGGAAGATTTACAGCATTCTTTGCCGCGTTAATTCCTGCCGGAATATTTATCTATCTTTTCCAGTTTATAGGACAACAAGTCCCTGAAATTGAAAGCTATGAATGGGTGCCTTCACTGGGGCTTTCATTCAGCTTTTATCTTGATGGCTTGGCATTATTTTTTGCACTGCTCATTACGGGCTTTGGCGTATTAGTATTTCTGTATGCCGCCGGCTATATGCGCAGCTATCAGCAGCAGGGACGTTTTTATGGCTATCTGATGCTTTTCATGTCAGCCATGCTCGGGCTGGTGATTAGCGATAATCTGCTT
>JBGSXH010000010.1:0-4326 GCA_041751515.1 Cyclobacteriaceae bacterium
TGGCCTAACAAAAAAATCGCTGAATGTTCCTGCGATTTAAGTAAGTAACCCTATAATAAAGATAACTTAATCAATAAAGATAGCGCAGTAGTAATGTGTCTGCAATACCCACTTTTAGGTATTTATTGCTGAGCGCCATTGAAACTTGTCTCAGGGAAATTAAATGGACTATATGTGCTTAGTTCCAGTTATTTTCTAATTTTGTAGTGTAGAAAGTGTTAAGCATCGGAATTCGGGGCAGGGAAGGAATTAAGTTAAAGAATGAATTATTTTAAGTTTATCAGATATCATGGTTCCATGTTATCTTTTGGAATATTGATGACATTTTTATCCAGCTTTGGACAAACCTTTCTTATCGCGCTATACGTGCCATTTTTTCTGGAAGATTTTGGATTGAAGAACTCTCAGCTTAGTATTTTTTATGGCATCGCCACTATTGGCAGCGCCTTTCTTCTCCCTTATATTGGCAAATTTATTGACAGGGTGAATATCAGGTACTATACGCTGTGGACGACCTTGTTCTTTATCATTTCCCTTATTTTCCTAAGCTTAAACTACATTTGGTGGCTACTTCCCCTGGGTTTGTTTGGCATGCGTTTGTCCGGGCAGGGGTTATTCAGTCATATTTCCATCACCAGTATGTCAAAATTTTTTGATGATGGAAGGGGGAAGGCTATCAGCCTTGCTTCTCTTGGACATGCCCTGGGAGAGGCTATTTTGCCCCTCACTGTCCTAGGTGTCATTGGTTTGGTAGGCTGGAGGGCTTCTTTGCTGGTCAACGCCGGTATGTTGCTGCTCATCGTCCCGGTATTTATTTTCTTTCTCATAAAGGACAAACATCTGGTGGTCAAGGAAGTACCGGAAGCAGATTTGGATGGTGATAGTAGCGGTATTAAAAAGCTAAGTCAGTGGGAGATCATAAGCTCTAAAAACTTTTGGGTATTGGCCCCCAATGTGTTTATATTTTCCTGCCTGATCACCACCTTATTTTTTTATCAGTTTCCTATTGCTGAATACAAGGGGTGGGACATTGAATTGGTGGCCATTGGTTTGACGGTTTATGCTGTGACCAGTTCTGTATTTATCTTAGTCATCGGACCATTGATCGATCGCTTTTCTGCAAAACGATTTTTCCCATTTTATCTGATTCCCTTTTTTCTCGGTTTATTACTAGTTAGCATGTCAAGCCATCAATTTACCATATTAGCATACATGTTGCTGCTGGGCATTTCCGGAGGGTTAGGCAATGCGCTGAAATCAGCTTTGCAGGTGGAGTTTTTTGGTGCCAGCTATATCGGTTCGGTACGGAGTTTATTTTCTTCGCTCATGGTCATGAGTACCGCCGTCGGGCCGGCCTTAGCCGGTATTTTTTTGGATGCCGGATATTCCTTTAATCAGGTTTTTCTTGTGGCAGCACTGATCGTCCTCGTTGTTATTGTCCAATCCTTCAGAATAATGCCCTCATTTACATTCCATAAAGTGAGGTATAAGTTGAAAGCTTATTTTTCCTGAGTATCCTATACATTTTCAAAAAGGATCGTCACTGTATTTGGCTACTTCCTGCTTTTCTCGTGGGCCAACTTAACATCGTCTTTTAATCGTGCTATAGTGGTACTACGGAAGAATATTCAATTCAAACTGTTATTTTAAATAAAATAGTTAATAGCATAAGTCAAATAACTTTATATATTTACTTTTTTATATTAAATTATAATAATGTAATTATGAGGTTATTTATCTACTGTATTTTCTTTTAAATACTTTTTTCTAGTGGTGCATGTTTCGCACAGGTAGGTGTTACCGGATATTTCAATAATGTAGTTGCTATTAATACCAGTCAGCAGCGTACGATAAACGGAGAGCTAAAGGTATTCTCCTCCGGTGGGAGAGAGTTTAATCTTGAATTAAATGGTTTTTATAATTTTGAACCGAGAGATTACCATAGGTTTTCACTAGGGCTGGGCTATAACTTTTTTCATTCAATTACTATTCCAGTGGCCCTACAAATTTACCCTATACAGGAGTTCAAAAGAATATCATTGATGATGGAGCTTGCTCCGGGCTATAATCTTGATACTTATGATTATCATGATTATAATGACCCATTTCAATTACGATTTTTGTGGGGTGTCCGGTATATATTTGCAGGAAGAAAGTCTTGATGATTGGACCACAGGTAAATAAAAAAAGAGGCCTAAATTTTAAGCCTCTTTCTATTTTAATTAAGAAATAACCTCAACTGACCATTTTGTGCGGATCAATGACAAACTTCTTAGGAACGCCTTTGTCAAATTGCATATAGCCATCAGGTGCTTCGTCTAAAGAAATCATTTCCACATTTACTGCTTTGGCAATATCCACTTTGTCGTGCAGAATGGCCATCATTAACTGTCGGTTGTATTTCATAACCGGGGTCTGTCCAGTGTGCAAAGAAATGGCTTTTGCCCAGCCTACGCCGAAGGCCATGCTCAGGCTGCCTTTTTTGGCACCTTCGTCTTCTGCTCCGGGATCTTCCGTTACATACAAACCTGGAATGCCTATTGCGCCTGCAGAGCGAGTCACATCCATCATTTGGTTGAGCACGATGGCCGGAGCATCCTGGTCATTATGCCCTTTGGCTTCAAAACCTACGCAATCCACCGCGCTGTCCACTTCCGGAACACCAATTTTCTGCTCTATTTGCTCTTTTATATTGTCGTGTTCGGAAAGGTCAATGGTTTCGCAACCGAATGACCGCGCATGTGCCAGTCGTTCCTTATTAAAGTCTGACACAATGACTACCGCCGCTCCGAGTAATTGAGCAGAAGCTGCCGCGGCTAAACCCACAGGGCCAGCGCCTGCAATCAATACCGTTGAGCCAGTGGTCACTCCTGCAGTTACACAACCATGGTAGCCGGTTGGGAAAATATCGGTGATCATGGTAAGTCCGGTTATCTTTTCCAGGGCCTGATCTTTATCAGGAAATCTAAGCAGATTAAAATCAGCATAAGGCACCATCACATATTCGGACTGCCCGCCGATCCAACCGCCCATGTCTACATAGCCGTATGCACCGCCTGGTCTTTCGGGGTTTACGGTAAGGCAAACGCTGGTATGTGTCTCTTTACAGTTTCTGCAGCGACCACAGGCCACGTTAAAAGGAACAGATACCAAATCGCCCTTTTTAATAAATTCTACATCGGCCCCAACTTCGACTACTTCTCCTGTTATTTCATGTCCTAGAATCATGCCTTCAGGCGCAGTCGTTCTGCCACGAACCATATGCTGGTCGCTACCACAAATATTGGTAGTGACTACTTTTAAAATTACCCCATGGTTGCATTTTTTTCCATTAGGCATTACCAGCTTAGGGAAGTCGATGCTCTGTACTTCTACTTTTCCCTTGCCCGTATAAACGATTCCTCTATTATCAGCCATTACTATTCCATTTTAGTGAGATTAGATAAACTTGCGCTGCATTGGTGATGAAGCATTTCAGCCGACGTCGCCGGAGCAGGCATTAACTTGGCAATCGCTTAGGAAAAAGCTGCAACACCGGCCTCGGCCACGCTGTGATCCTGCTCTCCTGATCCTCCACTTATGCCAATGGCGCCAACAACTTTACCATCTTTCTTCAAAGGAATACCACCGGCAAAAATCATGATTTTGCCATCATTGGAGGCATGAATACCAAAAAACTGGTCACCAGACTGTGAGTTGCCTGCAAGGTCTTTTGTGCTTAGATCAAATGCCCGTGCCGTATACGCTTTTTTTATCGAAATATCGATACTGCCAATCCAGGCATTGTCCATGCGTACATGCGAAACAAGGTTTCCGCCAGCATCGGCAATGGCAATGTTCATGGGCTGTCCTATTTCGTTGGCTTTCTTCTCTGCCGCTTCAATTAGTTTCTTTGCAATTTGTAGGGTTATCATAATGAGGTGTTTTAAGTTTTTGAAGTGATATTAGTATGATGATGAATGGATAAAAAAATACGCTGGTACGCTATCTTAATACGGCTTATCTATATTGTATGTTGAAACATTCAACAGCCTGTACACAATATTGTTCAGGCATTTGAGTGAATGGCGAAAAATAAATCCCTCATTTTAAAGGAGATACCTACTGGTGTTCTGCTGCAGCGCTTTCCTGTTTAAGTCATAATTTACCGGTAAAGCATATATTTATCATTCAATCTGCCAGCCAATGCGTAGAAAAATCCCGCATTTTTATAAATTGCAATTTGTTTCATTTGCATATGAATATCTGGCTTACACTATGGCATTTTTAAAGGATCTAAAGATCAGAAACAAGCTTTCGCTTGTATTTTTACTGCTGGCAATACCG
>JBGSXH010000011.1:0-5389 GCA_041751515.1 Cyclobacteriaceae bacterium
ATAGTTTTATCTGCGATGGCGATACATAAATATCGTCAGGGCTGGCAAGGTAGTTATAGTCAGCAGACCTCAGGAAGCCATAGCCGTCCTGCATGATCTCCAAAACACCTTCGTTGTCAATAAGTCCGTCAAAATCTTTGATATTGTTAAGAATAGCTTTTTTGCTTCTTTTATCTTCCGGACGGTCGGTTTTGTCACGTCTTTCGGGCCTGTCTGTTCTTGGCTCCCGATCAGCAGCTGGACGCTCTGGTCTGTCGCTCCGTTCAGCTCTTGGCTGCCTATCTGCCCTTTCCGGACGATCCGCTTTGGCGGGCCGCTCTGCTCTTTCGGGACGTTCAGCTTTCTCAGGTTTCTCTTTTCCCTCTTCTTTTGTGGCCTCTGGCTTGTTGCTATCTTTATCTTTAGCACTAGCAGCAGACTCATCAGTACCGATATTGAACGACTTGAGTACATCCTCATCGTCATCAGATGGCTTTACTGTCTTTGGAGAAGGTTCAGGCGCTACAACAGGCTCAACTTTAGTAACATTCTCACGCTTTCTTGGCCTTCTTCTGTCATCAACCTCACGCTCGCGGTGGGCAGGTCTTGGAGCTTTTTCAGCAGCTTCGGGTGCTTTGTCCTCTGTTTTCTTTTCCTCTTCTTTCTTGTCTTTTTCTTCTCTCTGGCTTTCTATGGCTTCTAACTTTTGGGCTCTATCGGAAGATTTTTTCTGAGGTAGGTCTTTTTCGGGGATAACCGCTTGCTGGTCAAGGATTTTGTAGATGAGTTCCTGCTTAGGAAGCTTCTTGTAATTTTTTACGCCTAGTTCTTCTGCTATTTCCTTGAGTTCGGACAGCAGCCGGACGTTTAATTCTTCAATATTGTACATAAATAAACAATTAGGGCTTTATACCTAGAGTGGCTTTAATGATAGATAGTAAGTAGATTATTGATTAAGACTTTTGAAATTAAAAGCTAAAAATTGCTGAATGCTGCGTGTGATGGCAATCATGCTTGTTTAGACAGTGCAATAATATGCTAACACTAAATAATAATCAAGTAAATGAAATAAAATTCTATTGATTTTCGGCGAAAAGGAAATACTCCACTTGCCTAGAGAATTATTATAAAAATGCCTTATTTTGTAAAGATAAATGATTTTAAAATATGTTACAAGTTTCTGAGATTAAAGAAAATAAAGAACTTATTGTTCAGGGTTTACTAAAGAAAAGATTTCAAAATGCCGAATCGGTTATAGATAAAGTGCTCCAGACCGACCAGGAGCGCAGAGCCACCCAGTCCACATTAGATGCACAGTTGGCCGAAGCCAATGCCATTGCCAAGCAAGTAGGTGAACTGATGAAAGCAGGTAAAAAGGAAGAGGCTGAAGGCATCAAAGCACGGACTGCCGAACTCAAGCAGCAAAACAAAGCGCTGCAGGAACAATTATCGCTTCTTGAAGAGGCATTAAAGCAGCTACTGTATACCATCCCAAACGTTGCGCACAGCAGTGTGCCCGAAGGTAACGATGATAAAGCCAATGAATTAATATACTCCTGGGGAGAAGCCAAGCCCTTAGAAGGACAAGCTAAACCGCATTGGGATTTAATAAAGACGTATGATATTGTAGATTTTGATCTCGGTAACAAAATAACCGGTGCCGGCTTTCCGGTATATAAAGGCAAAGGGGCAAGAATGCAGCGGGCAATGGTCAACTTTTTTCTGGACAAAGCGGTGGAAGCCGGCTATGTTGAGGTGCAGCCGCCCATTCTAATTAATGAGGCATCCGGCTACGGCACAGGCCAGCTACCGGATAAAGAGGGCCAAATGTACCATGTTACCAATGAAGACCTTTACTTAATTCCTACTGCAGAGGTGCCTATTACCAATATGTACCGCGATGAAATTATTGATGCAGACAGGCTACCGATAAAAAATGCGGGTTTTACACCCTGTTTTCGGCGGGAGGCCGGGAGCTGGGGTGCACAT
The DNA here is from genome assembly GCA_041751515.1 of Cyclobacteriaceae bacterium. Lineage (GTDB taxonomy): Bacteria > Bacteroidota > Bacteroidia > Cytophagales > Cyclobacteriaceae > JBGSXH01. Next base: position 1,969 of record JBGSXH010000011.1, read on the forward strand.
GTACGTGGCCTGAACAGGCTGCACCAGTTTGATAAGGTGGAACTCGTACAAATTCAACATCCGGATAAATCTTACGAGACACTGGATGAAATGTGCAATCATGTAAAAATGTTGCTGGAGGCATTGGAGCTTCCTTATCGCGTTTTACGGCTTTGTGGCGGAGATTTGGGCTTTACAGCGGCAATTACCTACGACTTTGAAGTATATTCTGCCGCCCAGGACCGATGGCTGGAAGTCAGCTCTGTTAGTAATTTTGAAAGTTACCAGGCCAATCGCTTAAAATTACGTTTCAGGGGAGAAGATAAAAAAATGCAGTTGCTACATACTTTGAACGGCAGCGCTATGGCCTTGCCACGAGTACTGGCAGCGCTGCTGGAAAATAACCAGACTGCAGAAGGCATTAACATCCCCAAAGTACTACAACCTTATACCGGTTTCGAGCGGATTTAACGGTTTGGTTCTATTGCAAAAGCACCCAAAGTAAACTTGTACTTTGGGTGCTTTTTCGTTTTAGGTTGACAATTGAATATCAGTTTGAGTGCACCAGTTGATTATATTAGTCTTCATCAAGCATCACTTTGTAAATCCAAGTTTGCTGTTCTTCCGGACCATCATGATAAAACTTCGAGGCAAAAACAAGATGACCATCTTCGTCAATATCTAAAATTTTCCAGCGGAAATCCTGCGGCAGTGCCATTTCCTGTAGCAATATTTCATCACGGTATATTTGAAGATAGGCCTTTTTATGCAATAGATTGCCTAAGGCTTTCGCCTGGTTTTCTGGTGTATCTTCTGCATAAATCCTATAAAGCAATTGTCTTTCTTCGTCAAAATACATTGAATTGTAAACAGGAGCAGCGTGCCAATAGGTGGCCCACTTCTCTTGATCCATCTGATTTATAGATGGAAAATTTTGCCTTTCAATCTCACCTCCCACTTCCCCAAAAGTTGATTGCAAATTCCCCTCATAGTCATATACTGCGATCGATTCACTTGCAGCAAAACCGCTATAAATGCGTTTTCTATTGCTATCTATTGCCAGGCTGGGAACAGTACGATAAGGCAGTATATTACTTTGATAAGTTGAAGGATATTCACCGAAGGCGTTGATCAATACGCCTTTGGTATTAAGAATACCTATGGTTTCAGAGGTATAAAATGCTTTATCAAAATGGTCTGTTGTATTGTTTTCCAGGGGCACTATATATAAATCCTGGTCTTTGTAACCTAAATGCGTATCGTTACTAATGCGGTATTTTGAGAAAGAAGGCATACCGGATGTATCTAACACAACCACTTTCGAGTTGATTTCCTATTCTGTTGTATGTCAAAAAGTGCATAATTGCTCCTGTGAAGTATTGAAGACTATCGGCTTCAGGGACAAGCAAGTTTGCATTAAATGGGAGGTTATCTTCTTCATCTTCATTACCTAAAATATAACCTTCGAAAGCTCCTTGTTGATTATATAAGTGGGTTGTATACGGTGAACTTACATTTAAATAATAAAACCGGTTTTGTTTTGCATATACGTAACCCGGCATAAATAAGACGCTATCAGGATTTTTGAAGGAAATGCTGTCTAATGTTTGCAGTTTGAATTGTCTGTTTTCTTGCTCTTGAGGACTGGAACAATAGACAAAAAAATACGGCAAATAATACTTTGATTTTTGATAATACAATAATTATTGAGAATGACTTATTATCTATTGAAGCATGCAGAGCAGCGTGTTCATTTGGCAACATTCAGTTTAGTTATATCCCTAAGTATGTAATTTTAAGTGGTATAAAAAATATAATAAGTAGATTTTAAGCAATTTTCGATCAATTACTTTGAAGTATGCTGCCAAAGCCTCCACGGCTACGTTTGCGAAAGAGATTGAGCGGAAAACCCGGAAGCCGGGCTGTTTTGCCTCGCTAAAGCAGGAATAATTTTTTGGAAGATATCCATTGTCCTGCCGGAAACGTTTCGGCTGAGGATTTGGAGAGAAAGCTCGGGCCGGAGGCTTCGCCCTAATTATTATGGAATCTTGAGCTCATTCTCTACGATAGTTTTTAGGCTTTTCCTATCTTTAAGCCTTGATTTGAGCATTATTTATGGATTTACAACTTTTTTTCTCGCCAGTACCAGCGCAATACATTCCGGAAGATTTACCGCATAACAGTTTTCTGCAATCAATACACGTCTATGGCGAGCGGATGCCGGACTATAAATCGGCGGATATTGCATTAATTGGCCTGGAAGAAAGCCGGGGCAACCCTGATAATGCGGGCTGTAGTAAGGCTGCCAATCAGATCCGAAAAAAGCTATACCGTCTCAAAAAAGGCAGTGAGCGCCTGAAGGTCGTGGATTTGGGAAACCTGCGTAATGGCGTCACGCTGGAAGAAACTTACCGCCGCGTACAGGTTGTCTGTGAGATGATGCTGGAAAATAATGTTCTACCGCTGCTCTTCGGCGGCAGCCACGACCTGGACTACGGACAGTATATGGGCTATGAAAGCATGGAAAAGCTCATATCTGTGCTAAATATTGATGCCGTCCTGGACATGGAAGAAAGCATGGCCAAGGTGCCGAATGCACGCAACCATATTCACGACATTCTGGTACACGAGCCCAACTACCTGTTCAATTATAGTGTGCTGGGCTACCAAAGTTATCTTTCTGACCCCGATGCCATCGCCATTTTGGAAAAGCTGTATTACGATACTTATCGTGTTGGGCATGTGCGACAGCATATGGAAGAAATGGAGCCAGTGGTACGTGAAGCGGATATGCTCAGTTTTGATATTGGCGCACTGAAAGGGTCGGACGCGCCGGGCACGGAAAGGGCACAGCCTTTTGGCCTTACTGGCGAGGAGGCATGCCAGCTAAGCTGGTATGCCGGCCATAGCGATAAACTGAGTTCTGCCGGATTCTACGAATACAATCCGGATTTTGATGATGCCAGACAATCGACTGCGGCTATACTTGCCACGATGATCTGGTACTTTATCGAAGGCTTTTACCAACGCAAAGATGAGGTAAGTTTTAAAAGCAGCTATTATACCAAGTTTGTAGTGGCCATGCCTACCGAACCTGAAAACCTGGTTTTCTACAAAAGCAGTATCAGTGGCAAATGGTGGATGGAGGTACCCTACCCTGTTGAAGCGAATGCAATGCAGCGGCAGTGCATTGTCCCGTGCTCTTACCTTGATTATGAAATAGCCAACCAAGGGGAGTTACCGGACCGTTGGATTAGCATTCATGCCAAGCTATTTTAAACTTTTTGCTGCCGATAATCGTATTAAAAGCATCACTAATCTTAAAGATAATGGTAAGTAATGATGCATATTCGCAAACCAATGCTAGTCTGAGTTTAGGTCTCGCGACACCCGTGCAAAGGCTTTTTGCTTTGGGTATTGATCTGCTGGTTGGTGTAGCGCT
>JBGSXH010000012.1:0-2405 GCA_041751515.1 Cyclobacteriaceae bacterium
TGCTCGCGAATAGTCGCTATGTCCAGCCCTGAGTGATGATGTTTCAATGCCAGCCGATAAAAAAACCTGGCTTTTTCCATCTCATCATGCGTTTCATACAGCATCGCCAACCGCCAGATCCAAAATAAATCTTCCTGAAAATTTTCAATACCAAATGACAAAACATAAGAAGGGAGCTTTTCCATCAATAAGTCCCAGTTTTGCTGTTTCTCGAGTTTCTTTAAGTTTTCGTATGGCTTTTTGTCGTAGAAGTAAGATGTTTTGTTAATATTGTGAAAGAAGATATTAGTACCAGAGTTTATATTTTCATCGGGACTACTTAAGGCTATATTTCCTTTGTTGACAAAAGTTTTCTGCTGACTATGGCCCTCAAAAGCCCAACAGCATGCCATTAACAAGATTAAAAGTCCATCAAAAATTTTCATAGGGCGAAAGTTCTGACAATAAGGTATTTGTGTTAACAAAACGAAAGTTAAATGCTTTTATACCAAAGTGATGACCGTATGGCTAAATGAGCTTTGGCACAGGTCTTGCCCTTAAAGGTACGTCCCCAAAATTAACGAATTTTATTTACTTCAATGCCATTTTGGCCGATGAGCAAAAGCATCGCGCAATATTTAATGAGTGAATAAAGTACTTTTGCTTTAGGACCTAAATTTAACAATCGGATTGCATTTGAAATTGTATTCCGTTATTGAAAATTAAAGATACAAATGAATCAAGCTAATAACAGTTTTCTCCAATCGATATTGCTTTCAGATTTAAGTGATGAAGAGTCTGGAGAGCTTATACAGTTAATTTCCCCGGACGAGGAGCCGGAAATGGAAATTGGCAATGTTCCCGAAGAACTTCCTATTTTGCCTATAAAGAACACAGTATTATTTCCCGGTGTGGTCATTCCTATCACGGTAGGCAGGCAAAAGTCCATAAAGCTTGTTAAAAAAGCTTATAAAGGAGAACGGATCATTGGTGTGGTAGCACAAAAAAATCCGAAAAGTGAAGAACCAGGCGCCGGTGATATATACATGGTGGGGACAGTGGCGCAGATCATTAAAATGATTGTATTGCCCGATGGCAATACGACTATCATTATCCAGGGAAAGCAAAAGTTTGAAATTACCAATATTGCCCAGGAAGAACCTTATTTGACAGCACATATCAAGCTGATAAAAGAGAATTTTCCCAAAAAGACCAATAAGGAAACCAAAGCCCTGGTACAGTCGCTCAAAGATGCTGCTTCTAAAATTTTAAAGTTAAATCCTGAAATACCACAGGAAGCACAGGTTGCACTGGATAATATTACCAGTCCCGGCTTTTTAACGCATTTCCTTTCTTCCAATATCAATGCTGACGTTGCAGATAAGCAAAAGCTGCTGGAAATAAGCGATGGCAAGCGACGGGCTACTGTCTTGCTGGAGTACATGCTTAAGGATATTCAGATGCTGGAACTAAAGCAGGAAATTCATAATAAAGTGCATACGGACATCGACCAGCAGCAGCGCGACTATTATCTAAGGCAGCAGATGAAGGTGCTGCAGGACGAACTGGGCTTTGACGGTCCAGACCAGGAAGTGGATGCCCTGAGGAGAAAAGGGGAGAAGAAAAAATGGCCGGATGAGGTCAAAAAGCATTTTAACAAAGAGCTGGACAAAATTCTGCGGATGAACCCTGCAGCTGCAGAATATCCCATAGCGTTGAGCTACGCCGAGTTTTTGGTAGAACTGCCCTGGAGTGATTTTAGTAAAGATAATTTTGACCTGAAAAGAGCGAAAAATATTTTAGATAAAGACCATTTCGGCCTTGAAAAGGTAAAGGAGAGGATTATCGAATACCTCGCTGTCTTAAAGCTCAAAAAAGACATGAAAGGACCTATTCTCTGTCTTTACGGCCCTCCAGGTGTTGGTAAAACCAGCTTGGGAAGGTCAATTGCCAAGGCATTGAATCGCAAGTATGTTAGAATGTCTCTTGGTGGCGTGCATGACGAAGCAGAAATTCGAGGTCATAGAAAAACCTATGTAGGTGCAATGCCGGGAAAAGTCATTCATCACATTAAAAAAGACAAAACATCCAATCCGGTATTTATACTGGATGAAATCGATAAAGTGAATTCAAACTTCCGAGGCGATCCTTCCTCAGCAATGCTGGAGGTGCTGGATCCGGAACAGAATGATAGTTTTACTGATAACTACCTGGAAATAGAATATGACCTTTCGAAAGTGTTATTCATTGCCACTGCCAATTCCCTGGAAACTATTCAGCCTGCCTTGCGAGACAGAATGGAGATTATCGAGCTGACAGGTTATACGCTGGAAGAAAAGGTGCAGATTGCCAAAAAGCATCTGATTCCCAAGCTGAAGAAAGAGCACGGACTGAGCGCTAAAGATGTGAGTTTTGTAGGCCCAGCC
>JBGSXH010000013.1:0-6950 GCA_041751515.1 Cyclobacteriaceae bacterium
CATTCGGCAAAATTGTCATATCCTAGCAGCTGCACGCGCTCTCTTCTCAGTTTTAATATTTTGACGATATTCTCATTATTGTCAAACTCATCTTCATTGTCTCCGCGAGAATAATAGGTTTTCCATACTTTCTCTCTTATATCGCGCTCATCGGAGTAGGTCAGAAACTGATCCATGGAAGAGCGGGTGTTGGTGATGGCGTACTTGTTTTCTTCGCCCAGGTCTGTGGCAGCTTTAGCGGCAGATTTAACGAATGCATCGGGTAATCCGTTTGACTCATTTTTTGAGATTAAAGTCACATAATTTTCTTCATCAGCAAGAATGTTATTAGAAAATTCCGTGTAGATGGAAGAAAGCTCTTTGTTGATTTCAGCGTATCGTTTTTTGTCTTCCTCATTTAATGCAGCGCCATCCATGGCAAAATCTTCATAAACGAGTTGTACTACCCGCTGCTGATCTGCGGGTAGCGGCTCTTGTTGGGAAGCTTCATAAACCGCTTTTACACGCTCAAAAAGCGCTTTGTTCTGTGAAATTTTGGACCTGAACTCAGAAATTTTTGGAGCCAGTTCTCCCTGAATCTCTCTGAATTCCGGTGATGACATATTGCTGCTCCAGATGCCATAATAGGTGAATGCACGGCTCAATGGTTTGCCGGCACTTTCCATGGCTTCGATGGTATTCTCGAAAGTGGCAGGCTCTGGATTATTGACGATGGCATCGATTTCTTCGAGCTGTAAAGTCATGCCTTTATCGATTGCCTCACGAAGATGTTCCAAATTCATTTCATCAAAAGCAGGAACACCACCATAAGGGCCCGTCCACTCCTGCAATAGCTGGTTATCAAAACTTTCATTGGTTTCCTGGGCATTAATCGTCCCGGAAGCCATAAGTCCTATGCATGCCAATGTTTTGGCAGCACGACTAATTTTATTAAATGGCCTGGTCATATAGTTAGGTTTGGTGATTGAATGTTAAGCTTGCGAAGCTAGTAAATTATTTATATTCGTCCTCGACTGTAGGGGTTTCAGGCGTAAAAACCTGCGATAGCCTTCTTTGAAGCAAAATGGATGCCGTGAATGGATTCTTTGAGCTTGCAAAAGATATTGAATAATGAACAGGCGCCGCTTCTAAAGGTTGTCTTGATAGTGTGTTACAGATCTTTCATCATTTAATCTCTAAAGCGATGTTACAAAAAATCAATTTGAAGCTGGATCGTAAAGAAATACTGGCCTTCAGGGTACAGGATAAAATTTTTGAAGATGATGTCAAAAGGACAATAGCACTGCTTGAGCCGGAACTGGAGTCCTCCGAAAAGTTTAATATTTATCTGGAACTTGAGCAATTGGAGGGCATTACTCTGCCTGCCCTGAAGGAGCGGATAAGCTTTATGGTCAAGCAGTACAAAGATGTATTTGATAAGGTTACCAAGGTCGCATTAGTTTCCGATGCCGAATGGTTGAAAAAAATGGTTTCAGAAATACACGAATTGCTTCCGGGCATTTCGTTGGAGCACTATCCTGTAAATGAATCGGAAAAAGCGATCCAATGGCTGACGGAATAAGGCAGCTGGCATTCATCGTGTCTTGATGAATGCCAGTTATATTTTATTCATTGGGTATAAATATAACGAATCCACCATTGCCCTTTAGCTCAATTTCAAATGGATTTTCAGAAGACAGCTGAAGATTTTCCTGCCGGAAACTGTTATGTTCTTCCCCATCCTTAATGAGCAGGGCTTCAGCTAATGTTCCTCCGATCATTGAAAAATCCAGCGCAAGCTTTTTAGCCTTCTCTTCTCCATTAATACCACCGATATACCATCCCTTTTTACTTTCACGAGCAATGACTGCAAGTTTTCCAGGAAAACCCTCAATGAACCTGCTGTCTTCCCATATTACAGGAAAATCTGTGAGGAAGTCTTTCACATATTCCGGTACAGCTGCCATTCCCTCCGGTATTTCTGCCATGTGCTGTATGCCGGATGTGAAAATGATGGGCAACGCCAGCTCATGTGCCGCTGTAGTTTTACGTGCTATTCCGGGAAGGTCCCGAAGGCTCATAGGGGTGTAATCCATCGGATCAAATACATTTCTAGTAAAGGGAAGCATAGCAGCATGGTTAGGTGCGAGGTCAGCATTGCCCTGATCAAACGTAATAAACTCCATACCTTTTATGGCTTCCATGGTCATCATATTCGGGTAAGTACGTTGCCAGCCACGAGGTAATGTGGAGCCATGGCAATTAACAAGCAGTTCGTAGTCGGCTGCATCTTCGAATAAGTCCTGGTAATAGTTCATCATGGACTGTCCATCGCCACCGAAGAAATCGACTTTAATGCCGCGGACGCCCATTTCCTGTAACTGGCTGAATTCATTTCTGCGGGATTCTCTCGTCAATAATTTGCTTTTTGGGGTCATAATCGTCTCGTTCCAGTCACCGGAAGAATTATACCAGACTAACAAACCTACGCCCTTTTCAGCCGCATATTGCGCAAGCTCAGCGGTCTTTTCATAACCGATATTCCGGTCCCAGTCGGCATCTACCAAGGTATATTCCCATTGCATGTCTGCTGCATAATCAATAAAACGAAGTTGATCATCATAATTGACAGATTCATCCTTTAAAATAACCCAGCTCCAAGAGGCGATGCCGGGCTGAATAAAGTCTGATGCCATCTCCATGGCAGGCGCTGCTAAATCGGTGCCTAGGGTAGATGTTACAATGGTGCCCAGATCACCAATTGTGATGATTCTCCAAGGTGTTTGCCAAGGCAATGTTGAATGTGGATTTACTTCGCCATCAGGAAATTTCTCTTCAGAGTGAGGAAAGCCAATGCTGAAAACGCCGCTTTCAGTGTCGTTTAGTAATCTTGTAGCGCAATAATTTCTATCCAACCCGGCTTCTGTAACAAGCACCCAGGTATCGTCCTGCTGAAATAAAGCCGGATAAACCCAGCCGGCACCCGTTGGAGAGGCAGTTGTGAGGGGAATATCCTGCAAATAATGTTCTTCATAAGAAGGGTTAGTATTAGCAAAGCCAGTGTTCACTTCAGCAATAGGTTGCAACCAACCTCTGGTGCCTGACAGGAAGTTGAAGGTTGTATGTTCCTTGCTTATTTTCTTAGTATCGTCACTTTCACCCGGGAAATGGTAGCGAAATGCCACGCCGTCATTAGACAGCCTAAAGACAATTTCCATTTTCTCACCATCTGCATGCTCCAGCGTAAAAGTTTGTTCATTGGCTTCGTAGTTAATTTTGCGTTGCTTGCCAACAAGCAGTTCATAATCATCCTTGATAGTGTTCACGTCGGTGGCATCAGTGAGCTTGAGGTTATTGCTAAAGTCAGCATCTTCCCGGCTGACGCCCAATGTGCTGGTTTCCAGGACCGCTGCATCTTTTGCCGTGATGCTGTATTGTGGGATGCCATCTTCAGAAAGCCAGAAATTGGCAGTGATATTTTCGTCGGGACTGCTGATTTCATAAGACTGCTGCGCTGGCTCTTTTTCGCTGCAGCCGATAAAGCTTAAAAGTATCAAGACGATGGATAATTTGTTCAAGGGGTGTAAATGGCGATGGAATAGCAACATATGATAAAAAATTAAATATTAATTAATGAGTGAAGTTTACTGCTTCAGCTTTTGAAATTCTTGGTGACCTACTTTGAAAATAGAACCATGGCGCATGCCTTCAGGGAAGGCTATCTGGCTGGAAATGTCATCCCAATTTTCCAGATCATCTGACTTGACAGCACCCATGGCATGCTCGGTATATTTGTCAAAATAGACGATCCAGCTACCATTCATGCGTAATGTTGTCGGTCCCTCGGCCCAATAGTCTCCTGTGATTGGTGCGCTTGCTTCACTGTAAGGGCCAGTGAGGTTTTTGCTTTTTGCTATGCGAATGTTCTTTTCTGCGGGTTCCCGTGTTTCATCTTTCAGGAACATGATGAATGTTTCAGAGTACGGAACAATTGTCGCATCAATGACATTGAAACTTGGTTCGTAGAGCATGGCGGTTTCGCTGAAGTCTTTGAAATCTTCGGTCACTGTATAATATATGCGGTGGCTATAACCGTCATCTTTGTCGGATTGCGTTTCCGGAAATGCACCACGGATGGTGGTGGCCCAATAAATCAGGTATGAATTGGTGGCATTGTCATAAGTAATTTCCGGCGCCCATACATTTCTGGAGTTTGGCTCTTGCTCCATTACGGGAATATATTGCTGCTCAGACCAGTTGATTAGGTCTTCAGAATGCGCATAGCCCAGGCCCTTTTCATTCCAGCTAACAGTCCATACCATGTGAAACCTACCATCGCCACCTCTGATGATGCACGGGTCACGCATGAGTTTGTCGTTGCCGACAGCAGGCTCAAGAAATAACTGATCTTCCTTTAGCGCTTCCCATTGGTAGCCATCATAACTATAAGCAAGGTGCAGGCCGTCGCCATTGCCTTTGAAATAGGAGAACAAGTAGACACTATCAGCTTCTGGTTGAGCAGAGGCGATGTTTTTACTTAGCAGTAAAAGGGCAGCAATCAGACTGATTCTCTTCATTTAATCTTCCGGTGTTGTTTTTAATAAGCGAACGTAATAGATGCCCCCTGCTATGGAGCCTTCATGTGCTTCAAATTTCACATCCAGGACATTATCTTTCGCGGCTGCTATCAATTTGGAGGGAATGTCATAGTCTACGGTAAAGAATTGTTCGCCTTGGGAGCCATCCAGCATTTCGGTAGCTATTTTTTCACCATTAATGAGAATATCGAAGTTTCTGTCTGCGTCTTGTCCGAAATAGGTGAGACGCAAATGCTGTGCTTCTTTGTTTTCGTCTTTGAGCTTGTAGCTGAACCATTGGTGGGCATGACGCCAGTGTCGATTGAGATGGATGCCACTTTCTGCGCCTTCTGCTTCATAAAAATGATCTGACTCGGGCTGCTGTTCACCGGGGGCTACTTCGTCGATGGTAACTGCAGCAAGGGCTACTTTTTCAGCTTCCAGTGCCTGGTTTGCTTGTTGCAGTTTCTCGGCTTCTTCGGCTGTGGCTTGTTGCCAGTAAATTGTATATCGGGCATCATGTACTCGAAAAAACGGCTCCAGTGCAAGGTCTTTATACTTTGCAGGATAGACGAGTTCTTCAGCAGAAAATGTCAATGCTTTGCCTGGAATTGGTTTGATTTGCGCACTGACGTCGTCGCTTTCGCTGATGAAAAACGCCGCTTCATGCAAGGGATAATTTTTGTCACTGGCAATATGTCCCATACGACTCTCATCTGCAAATAAACCTTTCATGTCATCAGTCCCTGTTTTTGCCGCTAAAACAATGGGGCCGTGCAGCAGCGCAAAATAACCGGAGTTGTCTGGTAAATACTCCTGATGGGTGTCCATGGGCAGGGTCATCGTCAGCTGGTCGCCATCCTGCCATTCCCGTTCGAGGGCTACATAGCTTCCTGGCTGTGCCCTTGCATTTTGAGTTTCGCCATTTACCTTGATAATTAGTGCATCCTTAGCTACCCAGGAAGGGTAGCGTAGCATCATGCGAAAGGATTTGGCTTCCTGCATTTTGAGGGTAATTCGAGTATTGTCTTTATCTGGGAATTGTGTTTCCTGTGTTAAAGTGATGCCGTTTTCTTTCCAATCCAGAACAGAAGGGATAAAAAGGTTAACATACAGAGCCTCATCGCCTTCATGGGCATAGATAATTTCACCGTATTTAGCATGGTTTTCTAGCCCTGAGCCAACACAGCACCAAAAGCTGGTTTCAGGCTGAGAGTAGACACGATAATGTTGTGGCCGCATCGGCGTGAAATAGACGAAACCGCCTTTCGTCGGGTGTTGAGAGGCTAGAATGTGATTGTAGAGGCCTCTCTCGTAGAAATCCATGTATTTTGCGGCAGCATCTGACAGGTAGTGCATTTTTGAAAGCCGGAGCATATTGTAGGTATTACAGGTTTCCGGACCTTCCCGATCGGTAATCATGGGGGTGAAGTCGTCGGCAGGGTGAAAGTGTTCTCTTACGCTATTGCCGCCAATAGCGACGCTTCTGTTTTGCGTCACTGTTTCCCAGAAGTATGCTGAGGCTTTGTTCCAATCAGCATCTTCGGCCACGTCGGCAATGCGTTTAAAACCAATCACTTTTGGAATTTGGGTATTGGCATGCATGCCGTTGAGCTGATCCTGCTGCGCCAGCATAGGGTTGAGCAATTTTTCATGAGAGAACTGACGGGCAAGGGTAAGGTATTTTTTTTCACCGGTAATAGCGGCAACATCTGCAAAAACTTCATTCATGCCGCCATATTCGGTGGTGAGCATTTCCTGAATTTGAGAATCTGTCAATCCTGACACCAACTCCACACTCCATTCTGTCAGTTGAATTAACATGTCCAGTGCAAGTTCGCTATTGGCATGAAGATAGGCATCACGTAAACCAGCGTAGAGCTTGTGAATGTTATACCAGGGCACCCATTTGTCATTTAATGCAAAATTATCTGCCTTAATATTGCCTTTGGCTATTTCCTCCCAAAGCTTTTTTCCATCCGGAATGCCTCCGATATAGCCATTACCATTTTTATCCTGACATTCCTTTAGCTTATTCAACATGTAAAGGAGCCGGTCCTTCACTCTTTCATCGCCAGTAGCGGCCTGCATCATTGCCAATGCACTTAGGTAGTGTCCGGCAGTATGGCCATCCAGCCCCGTGGCTTCCCAATTGCTGTAACCTTCTGCTTTAGGCGTTAAACCAGCCTCTTTCACAAATGGTGCTAGCAAGCGGTCAGGCTCTAATTCCATCATATAGGCCAGGTCAACTTGCTCTGCCTGCTTAAAGGGGCCGTCCATCAGTCGCACATCCGCCAACGGAAATGCCGATAATGTTTGGTCCTGCGCATTGCTGGTAAAAGGCAATATCGAAAGGATTGCGATGGCTAAGAAATTACTATGCATACGGTGTTT
>JBGSXH010000014.1:0-2152 GCA_041751515.1 Cyclobacteriaceae bacterium
GGTTTTAAACGTGCGTTGGATTTTGAAGAAATCATGCGTATCATCAATTTAGATCTGTCCGACCATCCCCATTTAGTTGATACCAAAAATTACTTTGCTTTTAGCTTTTATACCAGGGGAATGAACTTTGCAGATATGATGGCTTGGAATGGAAAGATGTTGAAGCTAATGTTATCTATTACACTAGAGCGAAGACCAAAGGAAACTTCTCCATAGCCATTATGCCTCCTGTTCAGAAAATACTGGACTATTATAGAGAATATGGTTATGGCAACAAATATGTATTTCCCTTGTTGTTCCGTGAGGACTATACCCCCACCCAACTTGCCGATCGGAAACATAAAATGCTAGGCATTTACAATAAGCAGCTAAAGGAAGTAGCCAAACTTTGCAATATCACCAAAAATGTAAGTAGTTATGTTGCCCGGCATAGCTTTGCCAATTGCCTCAAACAAAAAGGAGTGGCTACCGATGTCATTAGTGAATCCTTAGGACATCAGAATTTAGCTGTTACTCAAGCCTACTTAAAAGAACTGGATACGGAAATAGTAGATAAGGCGCTTGAAGTGTTGTTACAACCATCAAGGCAAATAATCAGAATAGTTTCTTAAAATGGGATCATCACCTTCTATAAGAGGTCAACCCAGTCGCCCTTTTTCTTAATGTACTATTCAAGTTGTTCTTTACATCATAGTTAATCAAATTTGTCATTTAGTGGATTCAACCTGTTTATGACTTTTCTCGCCCATACTATGTAATTCTCAAGGTTTGTATTTAATAGGTTCTCTAAAATGGCTTTGTTTTCCATTTCGCTGAGATAGCGCTCCACTACTTGTGACCTATTCCAATTTTCTGCATCAATAAATAATTGATTCACTTTGGCTTGTTCCAATTCCTTTTGCTTTTTAATTTCCTCAAGCTTCTGTTGCGCTAGTATTCTTTTGTTTTCTGCAATAGCCTGTTCAGCCCGAAGATCATGCCAATATTTACAATCTATTTCAATCCAAGCGATGATTTCAGGTAAAAACTCTTCAAGTTCTCGTCTATCCCCGTCAATCCACTTTTTTTGTTTGAATGAGGGACCGGCCTGAAATTCAAGTTTATTGGATTTCTGCCATGAATTGCTACTCCAACCGGTTTCATCTTTTATTCGAATTCTAAACTCCTTTTGTCTTAGATTTATTTCTGTTAATTGACCAAACATTTCAACATGACATACATTATGCTTGAAAGCTATTTTGTGACCCATTGCTTCAACTACTCGGATCAATGTATCCATAAATCTAAGTGCCCTAGCTCTTAACATGCTATCAGTATGAATTGGTAATATATCTTTCTCTTGAGAGACTTGCCAAAATTTAAATTTATCTTTGCTACCCTCTATATTTTCGATTAGTTTCTTTGAACTTTTGACAATTGGATGATACGTAGAGATGCTTTCAGGAACTTTAAACCTTAAATCCTTTTGTTGTTCTAGGTCATAAGCTCGCCTATGATATTCGGTTCTAAATGTCTTGCTATTTAGATCTATTTCTGCAAAATTATTTTCTATCCTTGGCAGGGGTATTTTAACAACATCTTTATCAAATCTAATCTGGGACCAATATCCATTTTTGGGCAATGGTATGTTATGATCTGCGCAAATCTCCCTTAGCCTTTTTGACTCAATATTTAAGGTTCTTGTAAGCATACTTATGGGTTGATCCCAGACTAAATCGTAAAGTTCCTGTCTAGTTAATTGGGTCTTTTTCATTGCATATGTCATATTTTCATTATATTTGTTCTTTCATGTTACATGAAAATCAAAAATAAATGAAAAATGATTGAGTTTTATCAGATAAAAGACTTTTTTGACCACTTAGATTTTAAGGTAGACATCAAGAAGATTTCTGATCACCATGCAAAATCAGATATAGTGATTACCATAAATGGCCAAACGGTATACGCAGATGCCAAGACAGAGGTTAGACCAAACAATATTGCTGTCTTTTTGGGAACTGCCCAACATCATCAACCAAATTCCTTTTTAGTGGCGGCTAAATACATTACACCAAACTCAAAGGAATCCTTAAGATCAAATGGTATAAATTATATTGATGGCTACGGAAATGTCTTTTTAAATTTAGATAGCCTTAAGATATTTATAGAAAAG
>JBGSXH010000015.1:0-5241 GCA_041751515.1 Cyclobacteriaceae bacterium
ACCTGAATAAATAATATCTGCCGACCCGAAAGTTGGCTTCGAAGCGTCCAACTGGCCGATGGCTGTTTGTAACTCGGCAAGCATCAGTGGATATATTTCGGACTGCTTCTCATACTTTGGTTTGAAAGTGGCATCGATAAAACCTCTTCCTGCATCCTTGTAAGGAACATCACCATAGATATCCGTCAGTACCTGATAAGCCCATGCTTTCATAATTCTGGCAACAGCTACCTGATTCTGTCCTTGCGCCCCTAACTCATTATCTTCGTTGAGTCTGATGATTTCATTAAGGTTATTGATGGCTGTATAAAAATCTGACCAGAAGGCATCGTTATCATTAGCTCGAAGCTGGTAACGGCTTTCTTCTGTATATTCATTCTGAGACCAATATTGGGCAAAGACCATCCCGAAAGAACCATTGGCAGAAGTTGCATACAATCTATCACTCAACCTTTTTTGCGCACCTGTCAGCAAAAATTCGGCAGGCACATCGGTAGGCTCATTGGGGTTCTCATTCATCTCCTCAAAACCATCGGTACATCCTCCTAACAGGGTGATAGCAAAGCAGATGGCAAAAAGTTTTATATATATCTTTTTCATATTTGTAAAATTAAAGGCTTAGGTTGACATTAAAACCATAGGATCTTAAACTCGGTAAAGCACCTCCTTCAAGTCCTTGCACGTTGCCTGAATTGGTGACTGCTTCCGGATCGATATGGGGCACCTTTTTATACAACATCAACAAATCTCTACCCTGAAAAGCTACGCTGACACGCGTAAAAGGGCTTCGGCTGATCCAGCTGGTGGGCAAGGTATAGCCTAAAGACAATTCGCGAAGTTTCACAAAACTGGCATCATATACATGCGCGCCTGCCAGTCCAAAGTGCTGGCTAAAGAAGGTTGCCGGGTCAGCTACCTGCGTATTTGGCTCTCCACCTTCGGTGACGCCTTCAGCAATCAGGCCAAGCTGCCGAATGTTGCCATCCACAGTTTCCTGCATCATGCCACTGTATTTGCCAAAAAGATTAGTTGTGGAATGCAAAACCCCACCTTTCTGACCATCGATCTGTACACTCAGATTTACACCTTTATAAGTGAATGAGTTACGAATACCGCCTGTCCAGTCTGCTAGTACAGAACCTAAAGGCACCTGGTTTTCGGAAAACAGGTAGTTACCATTGCTGCCCACGACCTTATTGCCATTGTCATCATACACAAAGTCAGTACCGAGTAATGTGCCGTAACGTTCGCCAGCGGCAGCGTATACCCCAAGGTTACCAAAAAGGTCAATACTTAACTGGTAGTTTTCTACACCTGGTGCCAGAGAAACCACCTGATTATCATTATGTGCCCAGTTCACCATAATATCCCATTGGAAATCATTTGTCACTACCGGTGTTCCAAAGACGCGAGCTTCTACTCCTTCATTGACAATTTCACCAGCGTTAAAAATTAGTGCGGTGTATCCGGAAGCTCTTGAAACAGGTACGTCCAGAATCTGATCGACAGAGGAGTTATTATAATATGTAACATCTAAACCGACACGATCTCTCAAAAACCTCAGTTCGGCTCCTACTTCGTAGGATGTCGTACGTTCAGGCAAAAGCGCTGGATTGTTTTGAACAGCAGGCAACCTGTAGATAGGATTACTCCCAAAATTGTCAAATGGCGTATAGGTGGTCTGTAGCCTGTAAGGATCTGTATCGTTACCTACCTGGGCCCAGTTGGCTCGAATCTTACCAAAAGAGAATATTTCAGACTCCGCAAGATTTCCTAAAGCGCTGAAAATAAACGTACCACTAACTGAAGGGTATAGGTAAGAATTGTTTCCTTCCGGTAAAGTTGAAGACCAATCGTTTCGCAATGAAGCATCCACGTAAGCAATATCTCTATAGCCTACGGTTGCCTGCGCAAACAAACTGTTTATTTGTCTTTCTCTCGTTTGGTCAACTAGTGTAGGTCGATCATTAGAGTTCTCTAAGCTGTAAAATTCCGGAACACTGAGCCCTCCAACGGTAGTACCTGTGTTTTCATTAAATTTGTTATAACGGATATTGCCTCCTACTAATGCATTGAGGGAGAAATCGTCACTCAGGTTATCATCAAAGCGAAGGATGAGTTCAGTATTATTTTCTGTGAACTGACGAATAGACTCCTGGTATAGTGACTGGCCAACTGAACCGACTGCTACCCTATTTTCGCGTCTGTCTGTGTAAAAATCAGTCAGATAGCGGCCTGTAAGTGTTAGATTATCAGCAAACTTGTAAGCAAGGGTGGCATTACCAAAAATCCTGTCGCGACCATCGTTTTGATTGTTTCTATTTCTGATCCAATAAGGATTATCTGCATATAATGGGTTAGCATTGGCTTCGCTCCTTCTATTCCAGGAACGTTGTTCGCCAGAGCCTGGGACGAAATAATTTCGCTGTTCCGCATCACTTAGCTGCCGTTGTCCGAAGTGGTTAAATTGAACAATCACATCTCCATAACCTTGCTCAGGGCGGCCGTCTGCCCGCGAATTCACATAGTTAATACCAATGGAAGATGACAACCTTTCAGACATTTTCAAAGAACCGTTAAAATTTAAGGTATTTCTATTAAACTGACTATTAGGCATAATACCTTTCTGGTCAAGGTTGGTATATGACATACGGTAAGTAGCATCATCATTACCACCGGAAAGTGCTATACTGTTATTCCAGTTGACACCAGTCTGATAAAAATCATTGACGTTATCAGGGTGAGCATTCCAGGGAGTCTCCTGTCCGAAGTTAGGGTGATCCTCGTAATAGCTATACCATTGTCTTGTTGGCCGGCCATCCAGACGGGGTCCCCAACTTTGGTCTACTGAAAAGCCCACTACGTTTTGTCCCTGTGCATTTCTTCCAAAAGGGCCATAACCTCCTCCATAATCATTCTGGTAGTTTGGCATTACAAGTGGCGTTTGGTAAGAAAGTGACGAATTGATATCAATACCAATACCGTCTCTTTTGCTCCCTTTCTTGGTGGTAATAAGAATAACGCCATTGGCCGCTCTTGTACCATAAAGTGCAGCAGCACTGGCACCTTTTAAAACAGTCATTGACTCAATATCTTTAGGGTTGATGTCCTGAGCGGCATTACCATAGTCATAGCCGGATGTACCTCTGGCCTGCCCTGCGGTATTAAAGTTCGAGTTATCAATAGGCACACCATCGACAACGAACAAAGGCTGATTATCGCCGGCAACTGAATTGGCTCCCCGAATTAGGATTCTGGAAGAACCGCCCAATGCGCCAGTATTGCTACCCACCTGCACACCGGCAATTTTTCCGGCTAGAGATCCCACAACATTCGTCTGGCCAGCCTGCTCAAGCTCAGCTCCTTGTACTTCCTGGACTGCATAACCGAGCGATCGCTCTTCCCGCTCAATACCGAGGGCGGTTACTATTACCTCAGAAAGCTGCTTCACATCAGGAGATAGCGTAACATCTACGACTGACCTGCTCCCTACAATTACTTCCTGAGTTTGAAAACCTATAAATGTAAAAGTAAGTGTACCTCCGTCCGGCACATTAATAGTATATGTACCATCAATATCTGTAGTGGTACCGGTGGCGGTACCTTTGACGACAACATTGACACCAGGGATTGACTCATTGTCCTCTGCAGAGGTGACGGTTCCGGACACTGCCTGGGATTGGGCATACAATCCGGACCAGCAGCATGCCAATCCAAAAAATAACAGTAAAATCTTTTTCATACGCTTTTTAGTTGGTTAAAGTTTATTAACTAATTAATAATTAATCAATTAAAGCGAATATAGAGATTATTTTAATTTTATATTAATATACATTAAATAATATTAAAATAATCTTTTTAAGATTGAATATGATTGCTGAGAGAATGTTGCTGATTGTTATTAGGGTGCTAATGCTGAAATGGTGGGGGAACGGGTTCGCTATATGAACCTGGAAACAACTGCCTACAATCTCCTTCCTCGAGGGGAATGAGGTTTTGAGGAACTATGCCAAGCTTTCCTGCTTCTAAACTACGATCTAAAAGCAAGTCTTGCTTACTCACTGCACTGGCAAAAAAGAAACCATAAACGATTTCATCTTTATCTTCGGGAATATCGCTAGGGGAAACTGCATAAATATTTCCTTGAATCTGAGATGGAGCAGGATCAAAAATACTACCGACATTTTCATGCTGATCATACACTTTATTCCAATATTCAAAAGCATCTCGCGTAAGCGAGTATTGATAAACATTCGTCCAGTATTTCGTAATCCTGTTTAGGGGTACGGTAGCGACTTTTTTCCTAAAATTACTGCCATTGATGAGCTCATCATCTTCCAGCCGAATACCCTGGTTAAGGCTATTGTCATTGAAGTAGCATGTACATTCATCGCAAGGCAAGTCTCCTACAGGCTTGGTTAATATTTCAGTTATTCCATTCGCTTTCCAATAATAGTAATTATTTTCATTAGCGGGATCTTCAGAGTAGGCATACACCTCAAATGCATATTCTTTCACTTCGAAAAAGCTACCGGTTGCATTTTCCCTCACAGAAGTCTTTTGCACTAGTTCGTAACCTAATCTTTCCAGCGTGGGCACAGCCATCATTTCCTGCGCATCAGACCTATAAAATTTATCATCAATGATGATCTCCAAAATATATTTTGTCCCTATTTCACCGACATCCATCGCAGTATAGTGTCCTGGACTTGTTTCTCTGAAACGAATGATAGTTCTCATATCGTCGGAAATGATACGGACATTTGCTTTTGATATTGGAGGGTTTGATGCAGTATAGGGAAAAGTATTTGAAAATGGGACGGTATATGATAGCTGCACATAACTGAGCTCTGGATCATTGGTAATCCAACCTTCTACTACCAGTCTTTTTGCAACCCGCGGCCCTTCAATGTCAATAAGGTCAATGCAACTGAGAAGGGGCACTATGAGCATGGCTAAAAGCACTCTATTGACAATCTTCTTCATTAAATTTTGGTAAAAAGTAACGACCATTCAGGTGGGTCAGTGATAAATCGATCTTGTTTTAATTACTTACTGACATATCAATTTGCTTTGTAGTACAGTTGCCCTGCCTGTCGACGGATGTAATGGTAAATATCATTTTTCCTTTCTGATCGGGTTGTGTATATGTAATCTTTTTATACTTGCCGCCCTCTACCCAACCCATATGCTGTCACCATATAGGAAAACGGAAAAACGGTGAATGGACATCTTCAGTTT
>JBGSXH010000016.1:0-2983 GCA_041751515.1 Cyclobacteriaceae bacterium
GACCCATCCGGACCTTGAAAAACATTTGTTTGATGAGGGTAAGCTAAGGGCCTTCATCCGCGTTTTTGTCGGAGATGAAGACATTGAGGCGCTCAACCAGGAAGAAACCGCAGTACAACAACAGGATATTATTTCTATAGTCCCAGCGATTGCAGGAGGAAAAAAATAAAATTATGGATTTTAGCAAAGAAGAATTAGAAAGATACAGCCGACATCTCATTATACCAGAGTTTAATATTTCCGGACAAAGAAAGTTAAAAGCTGCTAAAGTATTGGTGGTGGGTACCGGCGGGCTCGGAGCACCATTATTACAATATTTGACAGCAGCGGGCGTAGGTACCATTGGTTTGGTGGATTTTGATGTGGTGGAGGCCTCCAACCTGCAAAGACAGGTCCTTTTTGGCATGGAAGACGTGGGAAAGCCTAAGGTGGAAGCTGCAGCGGCAAGACTTAAAAGCCTTAACCCGCATATTACCGTCAAGCAGTACAATGTGCGACTAACTTCGGAAAATGCATTGGATATTATTAAGGAGTATGATATCGTGGCAGATGGAACTGACAACTTCCCTACCAGGTACCTTGTTAACGACGCCTGTGTTATACTTGGCAAAACGAATGTTTACGGCTCAATCTTCAGATTTGAGGGCCAGGTTTCAGTCTTCAATTTGAAGCAAGATGATGGCTCGTTCTCTTCGAATTATCGCGATTTGTTTCCCAGCCCCCCTCCTCCCGGACTAGTTCCGAGCTGTGCTGAAGGTGGTGTCATTGGTGTGCTGCCAGGTATTATTGGTAGTTTACAGGCCAATGAAGTCATCAAGATCCTCAGCGGGGTTGGTGAACCTTTGGCCAACCGACTGTTTTTATTTGATGCCTTGACATTCACCAGCAGGACTTTAAACCTGCATAGAAAGAAAGACCAGGTCGCCATCACGAAGCTCATCGACTACGAACAATTCTGTGGCATAGCACCAGCTGACGACAATGCAGCCGAAGGCGTGAAAGAAATAGACGTAGCCACCTTATCTCAACTCAAAATTAAAGGTGAAGATTTTCAGCTAATCGATGTCAGAGAGCCGTACGAGTATGAAATAGTCAATCTTGGAGGCAGTTTGATGCCATTAAACGAAGTGATTGCTCATGTAAATGAGATTGATACCGATAGGCAAGTAATAGTGCATTGTAGAAGTGGTGTCAGAAGTGCGAAGGCAATCAAAGAACTGGAAGATAAATTTGGCTTCAAAAACCTCTACAATCTTAAAGGCGGAATTTTGGCTTATGCTTCTGAAATTGACGAAAGCATGCCTAAATATTAGCTTTGCTGAATCTGCATAAAAATGACTCTTAAGGGTTTTCAGTATTTGCTACTTGAAAACCCTTTTAACAACAACCTTTGTAAAGAATACTCGTTTAAGTTCAAAGTTCAGGCAAACGCGCCTGGACTTTTCATATATTGACATCGGGGCCGAGCACCAATTTTTTTCAATGTTTAACTAAATTTTTTAATTATGAAAAAAGTGTTCATAGCAAGCCTGATTTTACTTTTTACTTTTATGATAATCGATGGTATCACACACCAACCTCATAAAGTAAACGAGAGTTCAGAAGAGCTTGCAGGCCATGAAAGTAAAAAAGTGCACACAGTGCAGTTTGCTTTCTAGCCTTACCAAAATATTCGCTTGTCCCCGATAATATTTTTTTTCGAAAGCTTCATATTTGCTTTACTATTTGTTAATCATTTTTATTGATTTAAGACTTACTAACTTCCTACTTTTGTAAAGAATTCAATCGCAAATCATTGAATTCTTTAACGCTTTGCTATATGGATATTCGAACTAAAAAAGCTGATTTAATTAAGACTTTCAGTATTTTCAGGGAAGTAGAATGGCTTTATATTACTACCTGTGGTGCTATTTTAAGACAGGAAGAGTTACAGGAGTTTGTCATCAAAATTGGTGCGGATAATATCAAAATGGTTACCAGAAAAGAAATTGCCAGTTGCTAAACCAACTTCTATAATTGCAGGCCTTTTTAAAGGTCAATTACCTAATAGGCTATTCCTCGCCAAGACTATATAATCTTCCGCAAAGTTCTTGCGCAGTCAATCGTTTTACTCCTCAAAAATGTTAATTTTGCATCCCCTTAAACCAAGGAAGAGATGCACATAGCGATAGCAGGAAATATAGGATCTGGCAAAACAACCCTGGCCACAAAGCTTTCCAAACATTATAACTGGAGTCTGGAGCTGGAAGCAGTTGACGATAATCCCTACCTGAAGGATTTTTACGAAGACATGCAAAAATGGTCTTTTCATCTTCAGGTATACTTTCTAACTTCCCGCTTTAGACAGATAAAGAATATCCGTGAAAGCAAAAAAACGGTGGTTCAAGACAGAACCATTTATGAAGACGCCTACATATTTGCTGCTAATTTGCATAAATCTGGTCTATTAAATGCCCGAGACTATGACAACTACATATCCTTATTCCAGGGTATGATCAATTTTGTGGAAGCGCCAGATTTATTGATTTACCTTAAAGCTGATATTCCTAAATTGGTCAGCCAAATTGACAAACGCGGACGGGATTACGAAAGCTCCATTCGCATTGACTATCTAAAAAATTTAAATGGTCATTATGAAGAGTGGATCAAGCAATACAATATGGGAAAATTGTTGATAGTTGACGTGAATGACATGGATTTCGTGAACAATGTTGACGATTTTAGTTTGATAATTAATAAGATTGAAAGAGAACTTTATGGATTGTTCAGTAAAGAAAATTAGCCGTCAGCGCACCTTTTATTTAAAATGTGACTTCGAGGACGGATTGGTCTATTTTAAGATAATTCCAGTCAGTGCTACTCCTGAAAATGATGTATTTGAAGGAGAAGAACTCATTTTTGAAGAAAATGAATGGCAAAAGGACAAGTATGAGTTATGGCAGGAAGACATCGATGAGATGGTAGCTGATGGTTTTTTTGAAAT
>JBGSXH010000017.1:0-5777 GCA_041751515.1 Cyclobacteriaceae bacterium
AATAATACGCATAGCATTATACAAAACTGAGAAATATATTTGGGATGGAGGTTGACATTGCGCTTGCTGCCCATTACATTTACGGAATCAAGTCAATTTAAATAATTGATTTATAGAGAAGCGTGGAGAGACAGGCTCTGAGAAACGCTAGCAACCATACTGCTCAGGTAAAGGTGCTAATTCCTGATTCCGCAGCCCTATTGGCCGGAATGGATATAAATTGATAAAAATGGATACTCTGGTACATTTCAGCTTTTCGTCCCCGTTTCCTCAAAACGTTTTGAGCGATAAGGTCATTTTCCATAATTTCTCGCTGTCCATGCTTCGGGCAGTCATGGCAGCCTGTTGCTGTTGTTGTTGCTTTATCGCATTCGCTTAAGCCAATTACTTTATTGCCGAAAATGAACTACAGGTACAGATTTGCGTCCTGGCATTTTGGCAGCTATCATTGAAAAACGTCGAATATCGCAATCATTAACTCTTAAACATCCAAAATATGTCCGATCAAAACCAATTCCAGTTTGAAACCCTGCAGCTACATGCGGGTCAGGAGGTAGATGAAACCAGCCGCTCCAGGGCGGTGCCCATTTACCAGACCACTTCCTATACTTTCAAGGATGCCGACCATGGCGCTAATCTTTTTGCGTTGAAGGAATTCGGCAATATCTATACCCGCATCATGAACCCTACCACCGATGTTTTTGAAAAAAGGGTGGCGGCTTTGGAAGGTGGCGTCGCTGCTGTGGCGACGGGCTCCGGTCAGGCAGCGCAATTTCTGGCGCTGAACAATATTTTGCAGACCGGTGACAATTTTGTTTCTACCAGCTACTTATATGGGGGCACTTACAACCAGTTCAAGGTGGCATTTAAAAGACTGGGCATTACGGTGCGTTTTGCCGCCACTGAAGATCCGGACGATTTCGAAGCATTGATTGACGACAAAACCAAGGCGATTTACCTGGAAACAATTGGTAATCCCGGCTTTAATATTCCCGACTTCGAAGCTATTGCCGCTTTGGCAAAACAATATGATATTCCACTGATTGTCGACAATACTTTCGGTGCCGGTGGCTACCTCTTCCGCCCTATTGAACATGGCGCCGCGATCGTGGTGGAATCTGCCACCAAGTGGATTGGCGGTCATGGTACTTCCATCGGTGGCGTTATTGTGGACAGCGGAAAGTTCAACTGGGCCAATGGCAAGTTTCCGCAGTTTACTGAACCATCAGAGGGCTACCATGGCTTAAAATTCTGGGATACTTTTGGCGAAGGGAATCCGCTGGGTTTGCCGAATATCGCATTTGCCATCAGGGCAAGAGTCGAAGGATTACGGGATTTCGGTCCGGCTTTGAGCCCTTTTAACTCGTTTTTACTGCTACAAGGACTGGAAACACTGAGTTTAAGAGTAGACAGAACTGTTGAAAACGCGCAAAAACTGGCCGAATGGCTGGAAGCGCATCCGCAGGTAAGTAGGGTGAATTACCCTGGATTAGAAAGCAGTAAATACCATGCTTTGGCGAAAAAATACCTCAAAAGGGGTTTTGGTGGCGTAATGTCCTTTGAAGTAAAAGGTGATAAAGAGGCAGCAGTGCAGTTTGTTAACTCCCTTTCTTTGATAAGCCATGTAGCCAATGTGGGTGATGCCAAGACGCTGATCATTCACCCGGCGAGCACCACACATCAGCAGCTGAGCGAAGCCGAGCAAAAGAGCGCCGGGGTATTACCTGCCGCGCTGCGCGTATCGCTGGGCATAGAGCACATTGATGATATTAAAGCAGATTTTGAGCAGGCTTTCAGCAAGCTCAAGCAGGAAAGTAGATCAACCACTTTAGTTTAGTTAGCAGTTAAGGTATCGGAGCGTAGCTCCGGTACTACTGTACTTATATTTATGCAAAGACAACATTTCGATTATCATACCACTTTTTCACTCAATTCAGGCGACAGTCTTCCTGGTTTTTCACTGGCCTATTGTACCTGGGGACAAATGAATGCCGAAGGCAGCAATGTCATTTGGGTATGCCACGCATTGACGGGCAGCGCCGACGTCAACCAATGGTGGCCCGGCATGATTGGTCCGGGTAAACCGCTGGACACCGACCGTTACTTTATCATCTGTGCTAATGTCTTGGGCGGCTGCTATGGTTCCACCGGCCCGCTGGATCAAAATCCGGCGACGGGTAAGGCTTATTATCATCAGTTTCCGGAATTGAATGTGCAGGATGTTACCAGAGCTTTTGACCTTTTGCGACAATCGCTGTCTATCAATGCCATCGATCTGCTAATTGGCGGTTCGCTAGGCGGACAGCAAGCGGTGCAGTGGGCGGCAGACCAGCCTTCGCTGATAAAGAAATTGGCACTGCTGGCGACCAATGCCCGGCATTCGCCCTGGGGCATTGCTTTCAACGAAACGCAGCGCATGGCGATTGAGGCCGATAGCAGCTGGAAAACCGAAAAAGCAGAAGCCGGAGCCCAGGGCCTCAAAGCCGCCCGCGCTATTGCTTTGCTTTCGTACCGGACTTATGCCATTTATGATGAAAAGCAACAAAACAGCCAGGATAGTCAATCGGCGATGTTCGCCGCTGCAAGCTACCAGCAATACCAGGGAAAAAAATTCATTGGCCGGTTCAACGCCTTTACTTACTGGATATTGAGCAAAATGATGGACAGCCATGATGTGGGCAAAAACTATGCTTCCACAGCAAAGGCACTGCAAGGCATTGAAGCAAAAACATTGGTCATTGGCATTGATTCCGATATTTTGTTCCCGATTGCTGAGCAGGAATTTCTGGCTCAGCATATACCCAATGCTCACCTGATAACCTTGTCTTCTCCCTATGGCCACGATGGCTTTCTGGTGGAAATACAGGCAGTATCTGAAGCAATTAATGAGTTAATGGCTTTCTCAGTGGAAGAAAAGAAAGTCAATAGTAAGGCAGCAATTTCTTAGCAGTATGATTACGGTGTAGATGATGGTCTTTGGGTCATGGATTAATGACCATAAGTTTTGAAGGGACAATGAGCACAATAACTTAATGCATTTGCTTCAACAATAAGGAAAATGATCAGTTAGATAATTTTGACGGTCAATTAATTGACCCATTTATTCATTAAAAAAACTGACGCAAACTATGCCTTATATTGAAAGCAATGTTTCAAATACTTCTACTAGTGTTATGTTAAGTGGCAATTGACGGGTAGAGTCTTTTGAGTTTTATACGTGCCTGATCATTTGTGAACTGCCAATTTATTTTTGAGTTTTTATTATTTCTGTGGTTTTGCCACGCTTCCACTTGTGATTTTATATCCTTTTCGGTGGCAATATGACGGTTCAGGCATTGGCCGTTGAGCACATGAAGTTCAATCTCTGCCATATTCAACCAGCTCCCATGCTTGGGTGTGTACACAAATTCAAACCTGTCCCGGAGCCGTTTGGCTTCCCCCGGCTCAAATGTTTCATAAAAGGCCGATGCATCATGTGTTTTGAAATTGTCCATAACCAGTTTTATCTTTTTTGCCCATGGGTACATTTCTTCAGCTATTCTCTTCATAAATTTAGCCCAGTCTGTTTTTGTCTTATGTTCAGTGATTTCCACCAGCCTTTTACCCTTCAGGGGTTCGTTCGCCATAAAAATATTGACCATGCCATGCCTGATGTACTCATAGTCCAGCCTGGCTTCCCGTCCCTGTTTCATAGGCGTTGATGCAACCTCTTCGATCAACTGCTTGGGCGATTCGTCCATGCAGACAACCGGGAAATCTTCATCGTAAGGCATTTTGTATACGTCCAGCACATTTTCCATATTGGCTACAAACTCACTGCTCTTTTCCGGGGGAATAACCCAGCCTTTTACTTTCCAGGGCTTAAGTTCGTTTTTTTTAAAACCTCGCCCACCGTCACGTGCGATATGTAATCAATATATTCCAATTCGACCATCCTGTCCGCCAAAAGCCTCAATGACCATTTCGCAAAACCTTCCGGCGGTTCGCTGCAACAGAGCTGGACCAGTTTGGCTTCAATATCCCCGTCTATCTTTTTTGTGTAATTCTGGCCCGAGGGCCGCCTTTCCAAAACACTTTCAAACCCTTCTTCAATGAACTTCTTCTTTACCCTGTCTATTGTTCTGTCCCCTATTTTAAGCACCCTGGTGATTTCCGCATTCCTTATCCCGGTATCATCGGAATAATCACCTTTGTCGCAGTTTAACAAAATGTAAGCGGCCCGAAAGGACTGAGAGGTATGACGCCCTTTGCTGATAATCCCGTTAAGTTCCTGAACCTCTGTTTTACTTAGCTTGATTGTGTAGTGTGCCATTTGCTGATTTTGATGTCAAGATACAAATATAAACCGTCATATCATAATTAACTTAACACTAGTATATATTACCAGGATTGTGGAGAAGGACAACCCGTAGTTTTAATACACGGCTGGCCGCTTAGCCACCGCATGTGGGAAGCGCAGATCAATGCGATTACGGCAGCGGGCTACCGCTGCATCGCTTATGACCGACGTGGCTTTGGAGAATCCGACAAACCCTGGTCAGGCTACGACTATGATACCCTGGCTGCGGACCTTGACGCGCTGCTCAGGAAGCTGGACTTACACGAAGTTACCCTAGCCGGTTTTTCCATGGGTGGTGGCGAAGTAGCCCGCTATCTGGGCAATTACGGACAAGGAAGAATAAGTAAAGCTATGCTCATAAGCGCTGTCCCGCCATTTCTTTTAAAGACGGCTGATAATCCGGACGGTGTAGACCAGGAAGTTTTTGATGAGATGTTGGCTGGCGTTACCGAAGACCGCATCACATTTCTGGAAGGGTTCGGGAAGCAATTCGTGAATTATGATGATGAAAACCCGCCGGTAAGTGAGGCGCAACTGCGATACAGCCACCAAATAGCAGCATTTGCTTCTCCGAAAGCGACTCTGGATTGTATCACCGCCTTTGGCACGACAGATTTCCGGGAAGATTTGAAGAAAATTAAGGTTCCCACTTTAATCATCCATGGCGATGATGACAATATTGTACCCATTGAGGTCAGCGGCAAAAAGTCAGCAAAGCTTATTGAAAACAGTGAGCTGAAAGTCATCAAAGGCGCACCACACGGCCTGTTTCAGACGCATGCTGAAGAATTGAATAAGCTGATGCTTGAGTTTTTGAAGGGTTGAGGTTGGGAAGTAGGCTGTTTTTTGGAAGGTAAATGGTCTGCTTTTCGTTTTTACTTGAGGGTTGATAGGTGCTTCAAGCACTTGATCCGTATACCCTACATTATTCTGAGGAGTCGATAAGCATGCTGATTTCAATTTTCAATTCTGGTATATGCTTATTTAAGATTGCCCATATGTTTTCATCAGAAATATTATCGTAAGCGTGAATAATCTGATTCCTCATACCAATAATCCGTAAAGCATTTTTTATGGGAAATTCAGGATCTAATTTAATTATCCTGTTTACAGCTTCGCCGATTATTTCCAAATCCCTTTCAACGGCCCTCTTCAATTGAACATTTGATCTATATATCTCAAAATCTTTTGGATGATCAACAAAGAAGCTTTCGATCTCAATAATTGCAGTCCGAATATCATATAGCCACTTCAGAATTCGCTCGTCCATAAACATTTTTTTTATTTCTATTGATCGATTGTTTAAGTATAGGATTCTTGACAGTCTGCACTTCAACTAAATCAACTTCTCTACGAAACAGTTTCTCCAGCGCCTCTTTGCAGTCCATATAATTGTCGAAATAGTTGAGGGCATCAACGTTAGCGAATTTTACCAGAA
>JBGSXH010000018.1:0-6932 GCA_041751515.1 Cyclobacteriaceae bacterium
TCACCTGCTGGCTGGCATTGGTATCCCGGGCATTGAGATTGATGGGCATACCCATCACGATGGCCTCAATTTTTTCTTTTTGATGGTAATCCCTAATAAAATTTACCAATTCTGAAGAGTGCACTGTAGTCAGCGCTGACGCAATGATCTGTAACGGGTCTGTTACAGCGAGGCCCACTCTTTTCGAACCGTAATCAATGGCTAAAATTCTCCCCATCTCAGTTAGAGGCAATTTTTTCCTTTAAAAAACTTTTGACCTGTTTCTCCAGCATCATGGCTTTAGGGAATAAAATTTCATTTTCCACCGCAGCATGCACCTGCAGCTCTTTCTCAAATTGTTGCAATGTTTTATAGACTACTTTTATGCCTGTATTGTTAATTCCTTTGAGAGAGTAATCTTTTGTAATACTCCGAATCCCTGCCATTTCATCGTCATGTACCTCATGCTCCAGCGCAAAATTGTGAAGAGACGTATTTTCCATAGCAAAGTAAAGCCGGCCGTAATTTGCATTTTTCTCCAAGGCATTGTTTAGCAATTGCACATAAGAGAAAAGCGTATCTTCTTCTTCATAAATGTGCTTGATAAAATCTTCTACAAATAGTGGAAAAACGAACTGCAGGTCCTCAACTGTCTGCCTGTCCACCCCCGAACTGGCGCTGAGCCGAGCAATAGTTTTAGATAGAAAAGGAAGTTTTTGCTTAATAAAAATGTAATGCATGTGCTTAAGGTACTCCACAATGAGCTCTATCGGATAAGTGAATAGTGGTAGATCATCGCTTTTCTCCAGCACAGCTTGCTCAAGCGTCTGCACCACATTGTGAATACTGAGACCTTTTTCTTTACAAACTTCGCTTAAAGTGTGTTCTGAGTAATCGAAAAAATTGATGCCCAGATAATGCAAAGCAGCAGCGTAGACGTGGTTTTCGCCTACTAAATCGTATATTTTCCTTTGATTAATATTAACTGACATATCCTTCTTCAACAGTAATTTTCACTTTCTCTCTTCAGCAAAACACATTGCAATGATAAAGTTAAGCCTATTTTACTAAAACTTCAATTTCGCAAAAACGATTTCAATATAATTCACGTTTAAATTTTAAGCCTTTCTATTCGGTAATTTTAATCGAAAAGGATAAATTACAAAAATGCCCTCTTTTGTGGTGATCATCCATACCTAAATGTTTTATCGTGAGTGAAGTAAAAAATTCTAATTTTTATATCAAACTACCTTTCCTGCTGGCCATTGCTATTTGTGCAGGTATTTTAATTGGTGCTACCATGTCTGATGGCACCAGCGGAAAATCGCCCAGAAAAGTGAATAATGCTCAGAAGTTCAAGGAAATCCTGTCTTACATAGAAAGAGATTATGTAGACGAAGTGGATACAGATGAGCTGGTAGAAACCGCCATCACCAAAATGCTGGAAAAATTGGACCCGCATTCTGTCTATATTTCTGCAGATGACAAGCAACTGGCCAATTCTCAGCTGGAGTCCGAATTCGACGGCATTGGCGTAGAGTTTAGCATTATTCGTGACACAATTAACGTAGTAGCACCGCTGACGGGTGGCCCCTCCGAAGAGCAAGGCATCCGCAGTGGCGATAAGATTGTGAAAGTCGATGGCGAATTGGTGGCAGGTACCGGTATCACCAACCGGGAGGTGTTTGGCAAACTACGGGGACCAAAAGGTTCTGAAGTGGCGCTCACCATCAAAAGACCGTTAGAGGATGAAGTAATCGATTTTAAGATTATCCGCAACAAAATTCCGCAAACTTCTATAGATGTTGCCTACATGGTAGACGAAGAGGTGGGTTATATAAAAGTTAGCAATTTCAGAGCCAGTACATACGAAGAATTTAAAGAGGCACTGCAGCAGCTTAAAAGTGATGGCATGCAAAAGCTTATCCTGGACCTCCAGGGAAATCCGGGGGGTTACATGGGCGCCTCTATTAAAATGGCAGATGAGTTTCTGAGCGATAACCAAATGATCGTTTACACAGAAGGCAAGAGCAAACAATATGATACTGAGGCAAAAGCGTACCGTAGTGGTATATTTGAAAGTGGTGCTTTAATCGTACTCATCAACGAAGGAAGTGCCTCCGCTTCTGAAATTGTGGCCGGTGCCTTACAGGATAATGATCGTGGTCTTATTGTCGGCCGCCGTTCTTTTGGCAAAGGACTAGTACAATTACCTCTCAATATCAGCGACGGATCAGAGATAAGATTAACCATAAGCAGGTACTTTACCCCAAGTGGCAGGTCAATACAAAAGCCTTATGATAATGAAGACAATGCCTACAGAAGTGACATCACCAACCGTTACGACCATGGTGAGTTTTTCTCAGCAGATTCCATAAAATTTGATGATTCATTACGATACCATACCAATAAAGGGAGAACAGTATATGGGGGAGGTGGTATTATGCCAGACTTTTTTGTGCCTTATGACACTGCAGCGTACACCAAGTATTTGACTAAACTCAATAATAATAATATTTTGAGAGAGTACACGATGAATTATGCGAATCAAAATAAGGCTAAGCTGGAAAAAATGGATTTTGCGACATACAAAAAATCTTTTGTCATTTCTGATGATATGCTGCAGCAGGTTATAAAAATGGGAGAAAGAAGTGGTGTCTCTTTTAGAGAATCTGAATTTGAAAGATCTAAAACTTTTCTAAAAATTCAGGTTAAAGCACTTATTGCAAAGAGCATTTGGAAAAATGAAGGCTTTTATCCTATTTATAACGAAAGTGACGAAATTTTTCAGATGGCATTGCAGCTCTTCGAAGAAGCGGAGCAGCTGGCAAAGCTTTAAAATAGCACTATGGCATACTACTATAAGCTGGGAAACATACCGCATAAAAGGCATACCCAATTTCGGCAACCAGATGAAAGTTTGTACAAAGAAGAGCTGGTAAGCTCAAAAGGCTTCTCGGGAATTTACTCTTTACTGTATCATAAGTTTCCTCCTACGCAGGTATCAGCAATTCATTCGCCAGTGGCTTATGGAACCAGTATTGCTAAAGATTATCCCCTAAAGCATACCCATCTCAAAACCCATGGCTTAGGGACCACCGGGGATGATTATTTAGAAGCCCGGAAGGTATTATTCATGAATAATGATGTTTCCATGGCCCTGTGCCATCCGGAAAGTCATAGCATGGATTATTTTTATAAAAATGCTGAGGGAGATGAAGTAATATTCATCCATGAAGGCAATGGCTACCTGATTTCCCAGTTTGGAAGACTTCGCATCAAGCAGGGCGATTATGTAGTTATTCCGCGTACCACTATTTATAAGCTGGAGTGGGACAAAGGACCGATTCGCCTGATGATCATAGAATCTTCCGGACCGGTGGAAACAGTAAAGCGGTATAGAAATGAGCTTGGGCAGCTATTGGAACATTCTCCTTATTGCGAACGGGATATCCGTCCGCCAGCAACACTGGATTATCAGGAAAAGCCGGAGAAAACATTGATAAAAATCAAGAAAGAAGGCTTTTTACATCAATATATTTACGAGCATAGTCCGCTGGATGTCATTGGATGGGATGGCTATTTGTATCCATATGCATTATCGATCCACGATTTTGAGCCTATTACCGGACGGCTGCATCAACCTCCTCCTGTGCACCAAACTTTTCAGGCACATAACTATGTCATCTGTTCCTTTGTGCCTCGTTTGTACGATTATCATCCGGACGCTATTCCAGCACCATACAACCACAGTAATATTGACTCGGATGAAGTTTTGTACTATGTGGAAGGCAATTTCATGAGCCGCAAGGGCATTAATAAGGGATCGTTCACTTTGCATCCCGGCGGTTTACCCCATGGCCCTCACCCGGGAACGGTAGAAAAAAGTATCGGAGCGAAAGGTACAGAAGAGCTGGCTGTGATGGTAGACACCTTCAAGCCATTGTACCTTACACATGATGCTTTGCAATTTGTGGATGAAAATTACCCGATGAGCTGGAAATAATTTGCAAGTCTATAATTTATAAATTACTGATAACTAATGCATTGAATTATCCCGCACAATGTGTGTGATATTCAGCTGGCAGTTTTATTATTGCTAAATCAGTATTTTATCTATCTTTAAATCATGAGATTTTTTCAACAGCTGCTATTGTATACTGGCTATATACTGGCGTCCATAAGCATTATCACCACTGTTTTACCTTTTAGTAAAATTGATTATTGGTTTATTCGGGTGTTCGACTACCCGCGTTTTCAAATTGGTTTTGTCGCGTTGGTTGCATTGGTAATAATTCTGGCATTCCCGCCATTGAAACCCACGCTGCGGTATGGATTAATAGTAGCCATGCTTCTGGTAATTGGCTACCAGCTATCTCAAATTTTTCCGTATACTCAACTTTCGAAGAAACAAGTAAAGACTGCTGTAGATCAAAACTCAGACCTTCGTTTGTTGGTGGCCAATGTGTATATGGACAACCGTAATGCAGAAGGCCTATTGAAAATTATAAGCGACGCTGAGCCTGATGTAGTATTGCTGCTGGAAACCAATTACTGGTGGCAGGAGGCGATCCGGGAGTTGGAAGAGGCATTCCCACATACTATTCAATACCCTCTTGAAAATACCTATGGCATGCTGCTTTATAGCAAATTTCCACTGAAGCACGATGAAATCAATTTCATTATTGATGAAGAAATTCCCTCATTTCATACCTTTGTGGAACTGAAAAACGGGAAATCAGTAGAATTGTACTGTTTACATCCTACCCCACCTGTTCCTGGTGAAAATGATGCCTCTACTGAAAGGGATGCTGAATTATTAGTCGTTGCAAAGAATGTCCGCGATAAAAGTAATCCAATCATTGTTGCCGGAGACATGAACGATGTAGCATGGTCTTATACTACACGCATGTTTCAGAAGATAAGTCAGCTACTCGACCCTCGTGTTGGAAGGGGGTTATTCAATAGTTTTCATGCTGGCCATTTTTTACTGCGCTGGCCATTAGACCATATATTTCACAGTAAGCATTTCAGGGTGATCTCCCTTCAGCGTCTTGAGAAATTTGGTTCAGATCACTTTCCGATATTCATCAACCTGTCCTACGCTCCGGAGGAAGGCAACGGCGACAGTCTGGAAGAACCGGATCAGGAAGAAATGAAAGAAGCAGATGAAACAATTAAGGAGGCAAAAAGCCAAAATTAATTGCAGAACCTTCTTAAATAATTTGCAGCTCTTTTGTTCCCTTTTTCCTGAGCAATGGAAAAATCTTTGCAAGCTTCGTTGAGTTTATTCATGGCAGCGAATGACGAACCCCGCAATAGGTACAATTCCTGGGTTCGTTCCACGACTGATTCCCTGGCAAGTTTTCCTCCGTTTTCCAGTAAGATAATACTTGCGGAGAAGTCTCCAACGGCCTCCTTATAGCGGCCACCGTTATGGTTGCAGATACCCCTGTTGGTATAAAGTTCCTCTCGGTTCGGTTCCAGCTGAATGGCTTTGGAGAAGTCCTGAAAGGCACTTTTTAGCTTGTCTGCCTGCATTTTCAGCAAACCCCTGACATTATAATAATCGCCGATGTTCTCAGTCAGTCTGATGGCTTCATCCAGATCTTCAATCGCCTCTTCGGTTTCCTGACGCAGAAAATAGCGCACGTATCCTCTTCCGTAATAGGCTGTACTGTAATCATCTTCCAAAGAAATGGCAATATTGTAATCGTTTAAAGCACCTTTGAAGTCATTGTTCTTGGCCTTGGCATTAGCCCTTAGATTATAAGCCTGGGCATTGAGGGAATCCCTTTCAATAATCTTATCCAGGTCGTATACAGCCAGATCGTAGTATTTAAGATCAGTATTAATTTCAGCGCGCTTGAACCAGAGCCTTACGTTCTCCTCGTCCAGCTTAATGGCTTCGGTATAAGCGCGACGGGCTTCCATAAGCTCCCCTTTCGTCAAAAAATCTGCACCGCGACTGGCATATTCATTGCTTTGCTGCGCTTGCAGCGCTTGCATAGTTAAAAAAATAAATAATAGAAAATTCTTCACAAGCGATGCCCAAACCCAAAGGATTCCACAAACATAATCAAAAAAACATGCAGAATTATTATAAAACTGCCACTTCTACTAAAGTAAATATACAAATAGCTAGCAGCAGGAACAAGAGCTTGAAATGTATAATTTGTTGAAATTAAGTACTTTGCATAACATTCCTTCTTGAAAATACCCTAATAAAGGAGAATAACGTGCGATCATACTGTGAAGTTTTATAAGATGCTGTAAATTCATGCTGACATATTAAACAAACAATTGATCGATGAAAATCCTGCACACCGCCGATTGGCATTTGGGGAAAAAACTGAACGAGTACACAAGATTACCTGAGCAACAGGAAGCGTTGGACGAAATATGTAGCATCGCTGATGAACAGCAGTCAGATATCATCCTTATTTCCGGAGATATCTATGACACCTTCAACCCACCCACTGAAGCGATAGAGTTATTGTATGCCACATTAAGAAAACTCAGCAAAGATGGCAAAAGACCTGTGATCGCTATATCGGGGAATCACGACAGCACGCATTTTATTGCGGCCCCAGAACCACTTGCAGCGTCCCTTGGGATTTTCTTTTATAGCCAATACGACACCAAAATACAGCCCTTAACACTTGAAAGTGGGGTGGCAATTACAAAATCAGACTTTGGTTTTATCGAGATTCAACTGCCGCAATATACTTACCCAGCCAGGATAATGCTGGCACCGTATGCCAATGAAATGCTATTGAAAACGTATCTCGGTGAAAATAATCGTGAAGCAGCCTTGCGCGATCTGCTAACGAAAAAATGGTCGAATATAGCGGATCAATACATGGATGAAAATGGAATCAACTTATTCACAGGTCACTTTTTTTTCATGAAAGAAGGTTCCCAACCTCCACCCGAGCCGGAAAGCGAAAGAC
>JBGSXH010000019.1:0-4428 GCA_041751515.1 Cyclobacteriaceae bacterium
TCAGAAATGTATCCTGGAAATTGGCAATAGGGATATACTCCTTCTTAAGAATGCAGATGATCGCTTTTTTTTCCCGCACAGCAATAACATGAGCGAATTCATCATCAGAAAACGTCTCTAAATTAAGTGTTAAAGCGTCTAATTCTTGTGTATCCATATTAAATCTAGTGTAAACTATCTTTAAGTTTTATTTTATCATTACCAATCTGGGAAATAAGGGCCTGCAGTTCTGACTCAAGTTTGATGGCATAATCAGCAGTTCTTTGCATCATATCTTGTTGAGCCCGGATTTGCTCTTTTAAAATTTCGAGCTCAACATTCATTTTTGAAGACTTTGCCTCGTACTCTGCTTTAAGTTTTTCTTTTTCAAGCTTAACTTTAGCAAGTTCTTCCCGAAATATAAGATAAGCTTCCGGAGGAGTTTTCATATAAAAAAATTATCAAGTTATCTAAATTATGCATTTAGGTAACTTGATAAAGGTTTGTTAGGTAGGAATGTTTATAGAAGATCAATAAAAATTAAACGATAATTTGAACTAAAGTGGCTTAATGCTCGATAACCCTCCATCAGGTCGTATGATTTGTCCGGTAATCCACAGGTTATCAGGAGATAGGAGGAAAGTGGCAGCAGAGGCCATTTCTTCAGGTGCACCGATTTTTTTAAGGGGATGCCTCGATTTGCTATTCTCTTTCTTTTCGTCAGAAGATAATAATGATTCAGCCAGGGGAGTATCTGTAAGTGAGGGTGCTACTAAATTCACTCTTATACCGGAATTGGCATATTCTGCTGCCAAGGAAATGGCCAAACCTTCCAGCGCTGCCTTTGAAGTAGCAACACTGGTATGGAAATTCATTCCTACTTTTGCAGCTACTGTACTAAAGAAAACAATGCTGGAGCCCTTTGCTTTTTTCAATGCTTTCAATGAAGCTTGTACTACTTTAATGGCTCCCAAAACATTAATCTCAAAATCTTTCTGAAAATCTGAGGTCTTAAAACTTTGAAATGGTTTCAGGTTGATAGATCCCGGACAATAAACCAATCCGTGAAGTGTATCTGGTAAATCCTGAATTCCATCTTCCATGGACAAAACGTCGAGTTTTACTGAAGTTACGCCATCCACTTCTGAAGGATTTCGGGAGGCCTGCCAGATATTGGCTTTTTCCTGCCTCAAATTATCTACAATGGCTTTTCCAATTCCAGAATTGCCCCCTATGATCAAAAAGTTCTTGCCTTCAAAAGATTGCATATCGTTACTTATTATGTATATATCCTAAAAATTCATTCTTGGTTTCCGCACTTTCAAATTTGCCACTGTAGTGAGAAGTGATCGTGCTCGAGTTAATATCCTGTACACCTCTTGAAGCAACGCAAAGGTGAGTTGCGTCAATAACAACAGCGATGTCTTCGGTTTGCAGCGCATCTTTAAGCTCATTGGCGATCTGCACCGTCATTCTTTCCTGAACTTGTGGCCTTTTAGCAAAATACTGCACAATTCTATTGAGTTTTGATAAACCGATTACTTTGCCTGACGAAATATAAGCCACATGTGCCTTGCCAAAGATGGGTACGAAGTGATGTTCACAGCTGGAATAGAAAGTAATATCTTTCTCCACCAACATTTCGTTATATTGGTATTTATTTTCGAAGAGTTTTGCTGTTGGTTTGTTTTTTGGATTTAAACCACCAAATATCTCCTTAACATACATTTTAGCGACTCTTCTGGGTGTTCCCTGTAAGCTATCGTCTGTGAGGTCAAGCCCCAAAATATGCATAATCTCCTTAAAATGCTTTTCTATTAATTCAATTTTAAGATCGTCGTCTTTTTCAAATGCATCTGCCCGAAGCGGAGTATCAGAAGAAGTACCGATATGGTCGTCGCCGAGTTCGTGTGCTGAAAAACCGTTAGTATGCTTATTCTCCTGGGTATTCAACAATGTTTCTTTCTGTTTCATATAAGGTGATTTTTAAATCAATTGCTGTATCAATTTTCTCTCTTAAAATATTCCAAACAACCATTGCAATGTTTTCTGCGGTTGGGTTAAGATTTTTAAATTCATCGGTATCGAGGTTTAAATTTTTATGATCAAACTTTTTTATAACAAACTCCTGAACGATGTCACTTAGCTTCTTCATATCATACAGATAGCCAGTGGCAGGATCGGGATGACCAATGAGTTTTACGAATAAATCATAATTATGGCCATGGTAGTTGGGGTTATTGCATTTTCCAAACACTTCCTGATTGCGCTCATCACTCCATTCGGGATTATGTAATCTGTGGGCTGCGTTAAAATGTTCCTTTCTAATAATTGCGATTCTCATAAGCTATGAACGAGAGTAATTCTTATTTGTTTAAACTAAATAAAAAAAAATTAAACAAATAAACAGAAAAGGAGCCAAATAGAGGCTCCTTATATTTCTGAATATGATTAAAAACCTAGCAGAACTCTTCAAATACCTGATTAAGGTGGTCTGCGATCATTTCTGCCGGACGACCTTCAATATGATGTCTTTCCACAAAATGCACTAAGCTACCGTCTTTAAACAGCGCGATTGCTGGAGAAGACGGAGGGTAAGGAGCCGTAAATTCTCTTGTTTTCTGAACTGCTTCTTTGTCTACACCGGCAAATACCGTTGCGAGTGTACCTGGCTTTTTGGCACTTGCCTCAACAGCCATTTTCACACCTGGCCTGGCAGCGCCTGCAGCGCAACCGCATACAGAGTTGATAACTATTAAGGTTGTTCCTTTATGATCAGTCAAATGCTGCTCAACAGCTTCTGCAGTTTTAAATTCCTGAAAACCCACTGATGTGAGATCAGTGCGCATGGGTGCAACTAATTCTTCTGGATACATTGGTATATTATTTATAGCGTATTGGAAATATATTTATAAAAAACCAAGTTCAAGCTTGGCAGCCTCGGACATCATGTCCTGGCTATAGGGCGGGTCAAAAGTGACTTCCACTTTTACGTCGCTTACTCCTTCTATGGCCTTAATTTTCTGCTCAACTTCACTGGGCAAAGCTTCAGCAGCAGGGCAGGCAGGGGAGGTCAATGTCATCAGCACATACACGTTATTTACAGGAAATATGTTAATTTCATAAATCAAGCCCAGTTCGTAAATATTCACTGGTATTTCCGGGTCATGTACCGACTTTATGGCCGCTAGCACCTCATCTCTCAAATTTGTTTGTACTGTTTCGTTACTCATAGTTATTTTTTAAGCATTACTGGCCATTTTACTTTGATATGCAATGGCAAAAAGCTTCATCTGGCGAATCATTGCGGAAAAACCATTGGATCTCTGGGATCCTATTATTCTTCCCATACCTATTTTTTCTATAAAGAATAGATCGGTTTTGATAATATCTTCCACCTTTTGGCCGGATAAAACTCTTATTAATAAACTGATCAGGCCTTTGGTGATTTCTGTATTAC
This sequence comes from Cyclobacteriaceae bacterium, assembly GCA_041751515.1. GTDB lineage: Bacteria > Bacteroidota > Bacteroidia > Cytophagales > Cyclobacteriaceae > JBGSXH01. The sequence goes on from JBGSXH010000019.1 coordinate 3,440, forward strand.
TGTCTGCGATAAAATCAATCTTTCCATCTTCCATCTGCGTTACGAGCCAAACTTTAGACTGGCAACCTTTAATGGTATTATCTTCATTTTTGTGCTGTTCGTCCAGTGCAGGTAATCTCTGGCCCAGCTCCATGATATAGAAGATGATGCTTTCACGATCGTCACCTAGAATTTGGAACTCGTCAATAATTTCCTGCTGTATTTCGTCTGGTTTTTTATTCATATTATCGTTTTGAGGACAGGCTTGCAATCTTTTCCAATCCTGCGGCCATTTGATCGATTTCTGATTTTGTATTGTAAACAGCAAAGGAAGCCCTGGCAGTTCCATCCAGATCCCAGGAATTCATCAAAGGCTGGGTACAGTGGTGCCCGGTTCTAATGGCAACACCACGAGCGTCTAGCATCATGCCTACATCAAAATGATGCATGCCTTCCATAATGAAAGATATCACACTTACCTTTTCGTCTGCAGTTCCTATTGGTTTAAAGCCTTTTATGGCAGTAAACTTTTCCATTGCATAAACTAGCAGGGAGTGCTCATAGGCTGCAATATTTTCTTTTCCAAGCGTATTGACGAAGGTAATAGCCGCTTTCATTGCGACAATATCGCCAATATTTGGAGTGCCAGCTTCAAACTTATAGGGGATGTCGTTATAGGTAGTTTTTTCGAAGCTAACATCACGAATCATCTCGCCGCCACCCTGGTAAGGAGGCATCGCCTCCAGTAGAGCTCTTTTTCCGTATAGTGCCCCGCAGCCGGTTGGGCCGTAAAGTTTATGGGCTGAAAATGCATAGAAGTCACAGTCCAGCGCCTGCACATCAATTTCAATATGCGCACTGGCTTGAGCGCCATCGATAAAAGTAACTGCACCGACATCATGTGCCGCATCAATTATTTTTTTAATAGGGTTGATGGTACCCAATGTATTGGACACGTGGACCACAGAAACCAGCTTTGTTTTGCTGCTTAGCAGTTGTTCGTATGCCGA
>JBGSXH010000020.1:0-8211 GCA_041751515.1 Cyclobacteriaceae bacterium
CTTTATTTTTTAAGATGCCTTCGGTAAAGCATGCAGCCTGATGCAAATATTGCATGCGCGCGTTAGGATAAATTGATTTTAACCAGGATGTGATGCGATGATCTATGCTGAATGTGCATATTGCATGGCCTTGCGTTAGGCGGTAGAAGTAAGCGGCTTCCTGTGCTTCATCGAATGTAGTGCTGAATTTCAGATAATCGGCAGTAGCAGACGGTTGAAAGACCGCTGAAGGCACAAATGAAAAATGCTGGTTTTTGACACAAACTTTAATTGAGTGCCAAAAACCAGCAAGTAATAAATGATGTTGATCAAAAATCTGCTGTAAAGCATTGATCAGACCAGCGATTGATTCAATATCGTGAAGTTGATAATCTTCCAGTAACAGGCATCGACTGCTTTTACCATCTACTACACAAAGCTGAAAACTACTATAACCTACAAAGATGGATAAGACATAATGATGGAGACTTTCAATCTCAAATTTATCATCCTTAATATGTAGGCGCTGTGTGTATAATGATGCAGAAGTATCCAATTCAATAATTATTCCCAGTTTCCGGCAGTAGTAACATCTGTTCTTGACCCTACGCGTAGGGCTCTGGCATTGTCGTTGGCTTGTCTTCTAGGGCTGACTGGAGCCACATCCCTTACTTCGAACACATCTACTTTTAAACCACCTTTAATGATTTTATCAGCAAACATTTCAAATTTCTTACCTTCTGAACCTGGAATAATCATGAGCCTATCAAGGTCAAAGTTTGGATATCTTCTTTCATTGAACAAAGAATCCATCACTGTTACTGTTCCAAGGGTATCTACCTGGACAACAACGCTATCTGCACCGTAGTCCAGCGTGATAACGGTTTCTTTTCTTTGTGTTATATAAAGGTTGCCATTGCGAATAAATTCCTTCAGCTTATCCTCATCACTTGTATATTGGCTATGCACAGAACGGTAAGCAATCTGTGCATCTCTGAGCATTTGCAACTTTTCGATCACACGCGCTTCAATTCTGGCAATTCGCTGGTCTTCATTAATGTCATAGCGAACACTGCTAAAAAGAAAGTATCCTATGCCTACAGCAACAAGGAAGAAAACAATGGTTAAGATTTTGTTCAGGTTCATTTTGCTAGTTTTTTTGTTGCAATTATAAAAATTTTAATGTGCAAAACATAATAATTGTCAGCGCTATTTGACAGATTATGTTCAAGTATTTTTGGCTACATGGCCATAATGCAGTCATTGATCTTCTAATGCAATGCAATAAATTGCTTAATTCTTCTCAAATATATCAATTTTTGCCAAATTGGAAATAGCCTGAGGCCTGTAGTATTTCTTCAGGCTCATTTAAAATGTTAAAAATATTATGTTTCTGATCTTTGGGAAGCTTCTTAATGTCATCAAAATGCATCCATTGTAAAGCTTTTAGTATTTGTTTGTCACCCATTTCAGGATCTTCTCCCAGTTGTATCGTGCCATTTTTAACCTCCGCCAAAAAGAAAAGTTCTAAAGCATGCAGTGGAGCTTCTATATATTCGTGAATGAAAAGAAACTTTTGTGGTATAATGACAAGGCCTGTTTCCTCAAGAAATTCCCTTTTCAGTGCAGCTTCACAACTTTCCCCACTTTTTTGCCCTCCTCCCGGAGGAGCCCAGAATATATTTGCCCTATTGAGCCCAGAATGTTTCAGCATCAGTAATTTGTCATTTCTGACAATCAGACCAGATACCCTGACTCTTAATTTGTTGCCATATTTTTGTGCTACATTACTTTCCAGTTTAAGTTTGCCCATATTTATTCTTACTACATTTGACTATTCTATTCAACCCAATATGATAAAGACTTATAACAAAAATTTCAAAGAAAGGATACAAAAATATCTTGGAGGACAACATTTTATGAAGTTGATGAACTTCGAATTGACAGTGATTGAAGCAGGTCGTACAGAAGGTTGGCTTACCATTAGCTCAGACCATAAGCAGCAAAAGGGGCTGCTGCATGGTGGTGTTACAGCGACGGTTGCGGACATTGTTGCCGGTTTCGCAGCCTATACTTTAGTCCCCGAGGATTACCATGTCGTTACCGCAGAGTTGAAAGTGTCGTATCTGAATCCTGGCCTTGGTGATCAACTGCATGCGATTGGTACTGTCCTGAAACAGGGTAAAAAAATGAACTTTTGTGAAGCTGAGGTGTATACGGTTACCGGAGAAAAACGAACCTTAATTGCTAAAGCCACCACGACGATGGCTGTTATCTCACCAGAAGACTTACAATAGCATTGGCTTCCTTTTCACAAATATTACGTTCAAAATTTCAGCATGACCCTACGGCGGGACAGACTGCCGCTTTTCGCCTCGCTGAAGAATTTATGGCTGATGGGAATGCATATCGACCTGCTTTTCTTTTGAAAGGGTATGCAGGCACTGGTAAGACTTCAGTAGTGACAGCCTTGGTAAAGGCATTACCTTACTTTGACTATAAATATATGCTACTGGCCCCTACGGGTAGGGCGGCAAAAATAATGTCCCAATACAGCGGAAGACAGGCATTTACAATTCATAAGCGTGTGTTTCAGCAAAATACAGATCCTGAGTCAGGTCAGTGGCAATTCAGTAGACAGAAAAATTATCACCACAAAACCGTATTTATAGTTGATGAGGCTTCCATGTTGCAGGACAATGCCAACTATGGGCAAAGTAGTATCCTGGCAGATCTTTTAGCATATGTTTTTGAAAATGGTGACAATAAGCTGATACTTATTGGGGATACGGCACAGCTGCCGCCTGTGGGCGAGTCTGAAAGCCCCGCGCTCAGTGGTGCATTTTTAAGCGGGAAGCATCAACTCAAGGTTTGGGAGTATGAACTCACCGAGGTGATGCGACAAGATGCTGGCTCTGGGATACTGTTGAACGCCACTCATCTCCGGGATACCATTCGTAAAAATGCTCTTCATATTCAATTTAAGACGAATGGTTATCCTGATGTCTACAAAATGACCGGTGAAAAGCTGGAAGAAGGGTTGAGGTACGCTTATGATAAATTCGGTAACGAGGGCACTATCATTGTCTGTCGTTCCAATAAAGCTGCGGTGATGTACAATGCCTATATTCGAAGGCAGATTTACTTTTATGAGGAGGAAATTGATGCAGGAGATGTGATTATGGTCGTCAAGAACAATTATCACTTCCTTTCCAAAGATGCAGCATCGGGTTTTATTGCTAATGGCGATTTTGCAGAAGTAAGAAAAATAGTCTCACTGGAAGAAAATTACGGCTTTCGATTTGCAACTTTATCATTGCAGCTAGTAGACTACCCTGATTCGCCACCTTTTGAAGCCAAAGTACATCTGGAAACTTTACATAGCAATGCCCCCTCTCTGGACGCAGAGCGGCATAAACAACTCTATGAGGCAGTGCGGCAAGACTATGCTGATATCACCACCAAAAAAGGGCTCAGAGAGGCGCTGGCGCAGGATGACTATTTGCAGGCCTTGCAAATAAAATTCGCGTATGCACTCACTTGTCATAAAGCACAGGGTGGACAATGGGAGGCGGTATTTGTAGATCAGGGATACTTTACCAGCGATATGCTCGATGCTGCCTACCTTCGCTGGTTGTATACCGCAGTAACCAGGGCTAGTAAAGAGCTGTATCTCTTGAATTTCCAGCCAAATTTTTTTTAAGCGCCTTGTAATATTATAGGCAGGATTGTTGTTAAAATAATTGTAGATTATTTTAAATTTGAATGTTCTCTTGATAATTTCTACGAGGACTGTCAATTAGATAATTACTTTACACGGATTTTGCTTTATACTACAAAACTATTTAACGATGAAAAAATTAACATTACTATTCCTTAGTTTGATCTGCATTAACCTTTTATATGCTCAGGAAAGTACTAATACCGATGCTGCCGTAATCTCTTTTTCTGAAGAAAGCTTTGATTTTGGGGATATTGAGCAGGGAGAAAAAGTTAAACATGTATTCAAATTTGAAAATAAAGGGAAAGCCCCCCTTATCCTTTCCAATGTACTAACCCAATGCGGATGTACTGCTACAAACTGGCCCAGAGACCCAATTGCACCTGGAAAAAGTGGTGAAATTGAAGTTTCATTTAATAGTGCCGGTAAAATGGGGGTACAGAACAAAGTGGTAACTATTGTCTCAAATGCCAGTAATAGCAGAGAAAAAGTAAATATCACTACGAATGTAACACCAAAAAAAGATAGCTCAAAGTAGGTGTACTTTGGTTAAATGTATTGCCAGCCAGTCGTAAGACTGGCTTTTTTTTTTGACAATTTTTTAAGCTGATACTTCACCCAATTAGAGCACCCTCCTATACCAAAAACAGCAGGTTTTCAGAGCGCTATCATGAGACCTTATGCAATACTGTTAATTAGTATTTAAGTATTTTTTAATTTTGTATTAATAATATATTTATACATTATAGTAAATTAATTAAGTCAAATAAAAAATATCCTATACTATTACAAGTTTTTTAAAGGGTTGTTAGAGCTTAAAAATAATTAATCGTGAAATTAAGGGTTACCTGCTTGCATTTAGAGTGATACAATTACAATGTTCAGCTGTGCACCGTTAGGTATTGTTTGCAAGCTGCCAATACTCTTTTTGATAAATAAATGCTAAGTCCGATGATTAAATCACCGCTAATTCCCTCGCAACAGACGTTTTATAATGCCAATTCACATGAAATGGTGGATTTCAATTTTAATTCCGGGTACACTTTGGATAAAGAAGCCATTTGTTTTTTTATGGCTACTGGTTTTTTTCTGGATGATACCACCCACTATAACGAGTTGAAGGTGGTGAAACCAGCTACCGCCATGACAATGGACGGTAATAAAATAACAGAAGCAAAAACATACTGGGAATGGCATTATAACCCCAGAGACATTGGTCTCAAGCAAGCTACTGAAGAATTCGCTCATCTCTTCGAGAAAATTACCAGAGAACAGTTAGCAGGAAAGAAAGTGATAATGCCTTTGTCAGGTGGTTTGGACAGCCGCTCTCAGGCGGCTGCTTTAACCGATGAGAATGAAGTCTTTAGTTATAGTTATAAATTTGATGGCGGCCTTGAGGAGTCTGGTTATGGAAAAGCCATTGCCGAAGCCAAAGGGTTTAAATTTCAGGATTATAAAATTGAGAAATCTTATTTGTGGGAAAATATTGACCGGTTGTCTGACATTAACCGATGCTTTTCAGAATTTACCCACCCTCGCCAAATGGTTATCTTCAATGAATACAGTCAAATGGGCGATATCTTCTACCTGGGCCACTGGGGTGACGTTTTGTTCGATAATGACGGTATTTCAAATGATAAAGTAAGCAATGAGCAGCTACTTTCACTTATTACTAAAAAAATTATTAAAAAAGGCGGATTAGATATTGCTCAAAAATTATGGCAGGCCTGGGGACTTCCCGGAACTTTTGAAAATGCATTGCAGAATCGCTTATTGTCATTATTGGACGAAATTAAAATTGACAATGTTAATGCTCGCATGAGAGCGTTTAAATCCTTGCATTGGGCGCCACGATGGACCAGCATTAACCTTAGTGTCTTTGAGCAGCATCATCCATTAGCATTGCCATATTATCACGACGACATGTGCAAATTTATTTGTACCGTGCCTGAAGAGTTGCTGGCCAACAGACAAATTCAAATTGAATACATCAAGATGAGATCACCGGAGCTGGCGAATATTCCATGGCAATCTTATGCGCCTTGCAATCTATATAATTACAAGGATTTTGATAAAGCTGAGTATAAAGTGCAGCGTGCAGTAAAAAAGGCCGGTAGAATTGTAAATAGCAAAATTCTAAATAAAAAATTTATACAGCGAAACTGGGAGTTGCAGTTCTTAGGTAAAGATAATGATATGATGTTGCAGGAATATTTGTTTCATAACAGTAGTTTTAAAAAGGTGATGCCGCAGGGCCTGGTTCAAGAGCTTTACAAGGCTTTTAAAAAAGAGGACTCCGTCAAGTACGCACACCCCATCAGTATGCTGTTGACCATGTCTCTTTTCGCTAAAAAACAAATGCATACAGCCAGTGTGAAGACTAGTAATAATTTAGACCGACAAACCATGGTAAGAAAAAACTGATATTTTACAAACCCACATCGGTGATCATTGCCGATGTGGGTTTGTATTTATTTTAGACTGGCAAATACTATGGCTAGTAATATCCATCCAATGATCATAAAAACGCCGCCTATGGGCGTGACAGCGCCCCATTTAGTAACTCCTGTAGCGCAGAGGATGTACAAGGAGCCTGAGAAGATGATTGTTCCGGTAAGCATACTAACACCAGCATAAGCCAGTTTTGTGTCCTCAATCTTATACATTAACAAACCGATGGCAAGCATAGCCAAAACATGGTAAAATTGGTACTTCACCGCTGTTTCAAAAGTTTCCAATCTTCCGGAAGCTTCCAGCATATCTTTTAGTGCATGGGCACCAAAAGCACCAATCATAACCCCCAGTCCTCCTAAAATGGCAGATGATAATAATATACATTTCTGCATAAATTATTGATAATTTCTTTCTCCAAAAATCGCACTTCCAATGCGGACCATCGTGCTGCCTTCTTTCAGCGCAATCTCATAGTCTCCGCTCATGCCCATTGACAATTCATTTAACTCAAGTGAGGGTAGTTTGTAGCCCTCTTTTATCTTCTCCATCAATACTTTCAAGCCATGAAATTCATTCTGGATGACGGTGACATTATCGGTATTAGTAGCCATGCCCATAAATCCGGTAATGCGAACATTTTCCAGCGCTTTAAATAATTCATCACCTAGCATTGCTTCCAGCTCCTCTTCATTAAAGCCAAATTTTGAATCCTCTTTTGCAATGTGCACCTGCAATAAACAATTAATGACTTTGTCGTTCTTTTTTGCATGTTTATTGATTTCTTTCAATAACTTAAAGCTGTCCACTCCATGGACAAGATGTACGAAAGGAGCCATATACTTCACTTTATTGCGTTGAACATGACCTATCATATGCCAGCGAATGTCCTTCGGCAGCGCCTCAAACTTCTCTGCCATCTCCTGGATTTTATTTTCACCAAAATCACGCTGTCCTGCATCGTAAGCCTCCTGTAAATTCTCTATAGGCTTGGTTTTGCTTACTGCAATCAACTTGCAGTCCGCTTCATTTAGTAGTTTCTGGTAATGTTCAATATTTTGTGCTATACTCATATAAACTTTTTGGCGTTAAGGTATTCCAAAATTAAAAAGATTGTCGGAAAACTTGTCATGCTTTGTCAATTCCGTATTTTTAAATTTTATTCATAAATCGAAGCGGAATATGCCCATATTAGGTACTTTATTAAAAAGGGGAATCAGAATAAGAGAAACACTCGAGCAAGAGTTTACAGCACCCTTGGAGCTGCAGAAGGCTACCTTGCAAAAACTCCTTATTGCTGCTAATAGTACTCAGTTTGGTAAAGCATATAAGTTCAAGACTATTCTTGAAGCCTTTAAAGACAAAAATAATTCCCACCGTTTTTATGAAACTTTTCAGGAGGCAGTCCCTACACATGATTATAATGCGATGTATAGCAAATGGTGGCACCTTTCTCAAAATGGGGAACGCAATGTAGCCTGGCCCGGAGTAGTAAAATACTTCGCTTTAAGCTCCGGTACCTCTGAGGCTTCCACAAAGTATATTCCCATTACAAGAGAAATGATTAGGGCGATACGAAAGACCAGTATTCGTCAAATTCTTTCCCTTTCAAAGTACGATTTGCCTGAAAATGTATTTGAAACAGGAATACTGATGCTGGGAGGAAGTACAAACCTAAGTCGAAAAGGTTCTTATTTTGAAGGAGATTTGAGCGGCATTACTGCCGGTCAGCTTCCGTTCTGGTTTCAGCACTTTTACAAGCCAGGGCAGAAAATCGCCAAAAATCCCGATTGGAATAATAAGCTCGATGAAATTGTCTTATCCGCTAAAAATTGGGATATCGGGGTGATAGTAGGCGTGCCTGCCTGGATTCAAATTCTCATGGAAAAGGTCATTGCACATTATGGAGTCAGCAGTATCCATGATATATGGCCTAATCTTACCATTTATGTGCATGGCGGTGTGTCGTTTGATCCGTATAGGAAAGGATTCGAAAAATTACTCGCCAGACCTATTACCTATATTGAAACTTATCTTGCCAGTGAAGGTTTTATTGCTTT
>JBGSXH010000021.1:0-5624 GCA_041751515.1 Cyclobacteriaceae bacterium
TCATGGCGCATCCAGGTAGATACATATACATGTGTGGGTTTCACCTCAGCTAAAGCGGCTTGCAAATTTTCCTGGTCTAGTAAATCTGCTGCAATGGGTATCAAACCTTTTAGATGATTGCCAGGGTTTCTGGAAAGTCCATACGTTTTCCAGCCTTTTTGGATTAACAAGTCAGCGACACTACTTCCTGTAATACCGGTAACGCCAACTACTAATGCTATTTTTTTCATAATGATAGGTTATTGCTAAGTTCTGGAATTGTAAAGGCTATTGAAAGGACATAGATCACGTAAAAAATGTGCGGTATGTCACACTATGCAATTGCTAACCTGCTGAGCGTTTCTCGTGTCACCCCTAAATAAGAGGCAATCAGCTTTTTGGGAATTCTATGCAGGAGATCCGGATACAGCTCTTCAAAAAGCCGATAACGGTCTTCCGATTTTTGACTCATGAGCGATAAAATCCTTCTTTGCAAGGCAATATAGCCTGCAGTGGTTTTCTTCAGGAAAAAATATTCCATTTTTTTACAATTGGCACAAAGCTGCTCCCTATTGTCTATAGAAATAGTAAAAGTGTCCGTACGCTCCAAACTGTCTATATCCAAAGTTGCAGTGAGGCGGTTATGGTATGCCTGAGGATCGGAAATCCACCAGTCTTCCATTGCAAACTGGATGATGTGTTCTTTGCCGTCATTATCAGTAAATGAAGACTTTAGTAGTCCTTCGACAACAAAATGATCGAAAGGGGCAGGAGCACCAGCCTGGACAACGTATTGGTGCTTTTTGTAGGTTTTGCTTTCAAAGTATTGCAGCACAAAATCAAATTCTTCATCAGTCAATTTGATGATTGCTTCAATCTGCATTCTTAATTTATTGGCTTTGTCGCTATTCACTTTTTTAACGCTGGATGATATGATACATACTAGCACTTTTTTTAGCAGTATGAATGGGAAGATAACTAATTTTACCTTCCTCCCTAAAATGCTTTTATCCTTCGAAGTAATTCATGATCAACTGTATGCGTGCTGTTGTTGTTTTGTCACCCATTATTCTTAAGAGTGGATAATCAACAGAATTCATCCAATGTTCGTGAGCCTGCAAATTTCGATTGGCTATGCCTGAGTTGGTATCATAATCAGCCGCCCATGCCAAAAACTTTTCATACTGCTTTTTTCTGGAAGGCTCTTTGAAAATCACCTCCCCATAGCGCATAAACTCCCTGCGCTTAAGTCTTTCCATTCTGATTTCTGGGGGTATCCATAGAAACACAAGCAAATCAAGATTATCGAGTAAATCCGCTCCCCATTGAAAAACAGAGCCACCCAGCACCCATGCATCACAACTGGCTAATTTTTCCTTTAGTTTTGCATTTCTTTCCTGAGGGTCTCTTTTTACCGTATAGGGCGGGGTGGAAGGAACCCAGAAATAATCATCACTATCAAAGTAGGGAATATTAAATTGTTCTGCTATGGCCTGTCCAGTTGTTGTAACCCCACTGCCAGATGCTCCAAAAAGATGAATTTTCATTATTGCATATGCTATGCTATTGATATCGGCATGAACAAGTCAAGGACCTGGGCAAATATGTAAACTTTGAACGCTAAATACTTTAATAAATCTATCAATTATCTACAGGTATATACTCGCTTATGCCTAATGAATTGTACTAAAATCAGTGATAATAATATTTCAGAAGAAATCATCAAAAAGCGCTGGAGAAAAGTCCTCCTACATTTACTTACGATTAAGATCTTGATAGCTTCATACGCAGCAAAGGGTATTCCTTACCTTGATCGTCTTTTTCCGTTCGCTCAAAGATCGTAAATCCGACCCTTTCATAGAATTTTACAGCTTTCTTATTTCCCTCATTGACATCCACTTTATTGATTTTTAATTCATTGATGGCAAACTCAACTAATATGCTGCCAAGGCCTTTACCGATATGTTTTGGCGACAAGAAGAGCATTTCTATTTTCCCTGCTGCAACGCCGATAAACCCTACCACTGCATCGCTTTGGAGCATGCAATAAACTTGAATAGAATCAAAGTCCATCATTTGTACAAATGCTTTAATGCTATTAAAATCGTCTGGCTTTAGAAAGTGGTGCGTGGCTTTTACCGACGATTCCCAGGTCTCAAGCAATTGTTCACGGTATTTTTCTGCATATTTTACAATTTTAAAGTTTTGATGCTGCATGGCTCGTTTGCTGTAATCGTATTGTGTAGTTCAATGGGTGAAATTAATCAATACCGGTTAAAGTCTCTTCATTCTTGTGTTGGTTTTAGTAATTTGCATAGAGAATATTGCTATATGCGAGCAGTCATTACTGCTGATATTGCACAGGCTGCTGATGTCCCGCAGGTAGAAATTGCAATCCACAACATATTAGGATTTCTTGAGATGGGCCCTGAAAGCACGGAGGAAGCAGCAGTGAGTCAGCAAAAGATAATCACGGAGCGAGATTATACTTCCGCTCCTGCGACGAGTATATTTTATCCGCACAAGAAGGCTGGGGAATATGTAAGTAAATGAATGCGCGTCGGTTACATCACTGGTTTCTTCGAAGAGATTACCCACATCATTTTATGGGAAGAAAATGTCATCATTTTAATGCTGCTGCGCAGCCCGCCAGTGATTATTAAAGAAACTTTGCTTGTAATAGGCAAAGTAAATTGACCCTATAGTAGTCAATCAGAGATCAAGCAGTCTAAAAATTCAGACTGTATCACTATGGCTAACCGCCGGTATCCGGAGACTGAACGGTCCGACTGCCATTGTTCCAAGGTGCAATGGTAATCCAGGGAAATCTGCGCTTCGTTATTTGATCTGGAAAAGCACGCTAAGCACATTTCCCTGACGAAAGTCCTGGTCGCTCCACGTATAGGTCAATGGGATCAGTTTAATGCTGAAATGCTCAGAATGAACGTATGTAACAGATAATCCTGTTTCTAAACCTAGTCTGTAGATGTTTACTGGGCTCGGCTCGAGCGCCAAAACTCCGCCATCTGTTCCTGTAATCCAAATAAAGGACGGTCCTGCAAAAGGTGTAATGCTGAATTTTTCAGAAGATAAAATGTCATAATTCAAGTGGGTTCCTACCGTGACTGAGGTATAGAATTCAGAGTAAGGCTGATTATATTGTCTACTATTGAGCAGACTGCCCTGCAATGTGGGTGTCAATGAAAACCGGCTGTCGTTCAAATAAATCTGCCGCTGAATGATTGCTGCAAAGCCCTGGTATTCATCGAGCCCTGATGGGCTGAAATAACTAATCACACCAGCTCCTCCCAAATAAACCTGAGCTACTGAAACTTGTGAAAATGCAATAAAGCAAATGAAAAACAGAGTAATTTTAATGTATGTACGCATGAGTATATAATTGTTTTTAGCGGTCGCGTGCTCCTTTTGAAGACCAAAGGGCTATGTCATCGGCGGTTAGTATCTCATCCTTCGATTTTCAGTAAGCATGCTTGCAAAGGCCCAGATTTGCTGCGCTGATGGTCTTGTAGTAAGTTGATGATTGGGTTTGTCCTTTTTTTTATGAATAGTAAAAGCTTATTGTTTAAATTTAGCGGATATTATCATATAAAAAATACTTTGGATCATTTATAATGATTTTCTTAAAAAAGAGATAGTTAACATTTAACTGTATTGTTTATTTTTCTGTATCAAATGCATTTAATTCTACTGCAATATCCTGGAGCACTGTCGTGATTCTTTTTGAGGTATCGTCAAGCTTTTCAAGTACTGCCTTGTTTTCATTAGAATCGAAGCGATCGTCTTCGATAAGATTCAGCAACCCCACAAGTGATACATAAGGAGCACGGATTTTATGCGCTAAAGCAAACTGATAATTTCGAATTTGGTTTAAAGAGCTTTCCAATTCACTTGTTCTTTCTGCTACCTGCGCTTCAAGATTATTATTAAATTCAATTAATTTTAGGCTATTTTCTTCCAAAAGCCGGTGCTGCTCAGCAATTTTATCGCGTTGCTCTTCAACTTCAAGCTTTTGCTTTGTAATGATACAATTGGCCAGTTGCTTTCTTTTATATCCTTTATACCCGCCAATTGCCAGAATGGTCAGCAGTCCCATAATGCTGTAAAGCAATAGTCTTTGTATTTTTTCAGCTTCCAATTCTGTTTGCTGTTCTGAAATTTTGAGCTCTTGAATCTGTCTTTGCGCTGCATAGGCCACACTATCTGCAGCAGCCTGACGTTCATACTTATACTTAAACTCCTGCCTTAAAACCTCAAGCTTATTCTTATCGCTTTCAATACTGTCGCGGGAATTAATGTATAATTCGTGCATGCTTAGTGCCAAATCAAATTGCTTCAGTTCTTTATAGCTTAAATACAGGCTTTGCGCAGCATTTTTGATTTGTGTTGTCGCATCTATTTTTTGTGCTCTATCCAATGCCTCTGTTGCATGGGCGATGGCCTGGGGATATTGCTGCTGCGTTACATACAGGAAACCAAAGTTATTTAAGGCACCAATCATTCCGTTTTCATCTCCCAGGTTTTTCAAAATATCATAAGCTTTCCCAAAATATACTTTCGATTTTTGAGTTTCTTTAAGTTCCAGAAAGATGTATCCCATATTACTATAGGCATAAGCACGTTCTCTCAGGAATTTACTTTCAGTAGTAAGTTCCAGTGATCTGTTGAAATATTCCAGTGCCTTAGGGAAATTGTTTGTATTGACGTAAAGCGCACCAATGTTATGGTATGATGCAACCAAAACCTGATAATCGATCACTTTTTCCTTGGATATTCTTTCAAAGCTTTCGATAGCACCTTCATAGTGTTCAATTGCTTTGTCATGGTCGCCTTGATCGTCATAAATCATCCCAATATTATTGAGCGTAGCTGCAATGCCTTTGTAATCTTTTAGTTTCTCTTTAACGCTAAGACTTTGGTAGTAACATTCTATGGCTTTGGCATAATTTCCTAACATGTAAAATGCTGTACCCTGAGTGTTTAGCGCTACTGCCATCTCTTTTGCATAACCTCTTTTTTGGGCAAAATCATAGTGCTGCTTTGCATAATAAAATGCGCTGTCGGGATCAGTGAACAAGAAGCCATCCCAGGCAATCTTATTAATACAACTGATTCGGATACTGTCTGCTAAATTTTCATTATTCCACACCTTCCTGAGACTATCGATATTGGACTGCCCGTATATTGGCAGCATCAGAAAATATGCCGATATGCATAGAAGATACTTCATCAATTTAACAAAAGTTCATACGCCGAAATTTTCAAAACACTCTGATATAGATGAAAGACGGGTTCATAGATACAACCTATAATACTATATATAGAAATTGCACGTAAAAGGTAATCCCATGCAATGAAGTTTTATGAAACCTACTATAGAAGTTGAGTGCTTTTTAAAGTAAAAGATGCCGGGCTTGATTATTGAAAACAGTATTTGCGGCAGATGATTTGGCAATGGCGCTTGCGATGTGGTCATGCAAAGATCCTCTCAGATCCAGGTTTCGGTTTTTGCTTTCGATTGAGTTTGTTATCATCAATCGCATAGGTATTGGGAGTAAAGCTATAAAATTTAACGGCAGTCAACATGCTACATAAATTGACACTACCAGCCTTTTCTTTGCTTTAAA
>JBGSXH010000022.1:0-3905 GCA_041751515.1 Cyclobacteriaceae bacterium
AATGCACTAATTGTAATAATGGAAAGATAAAGCCAAACAACAGCGGAATCATACAAAACAGAAATGTAGCCAGCACCTTCCAACCTTTTAGCTGATAGTAACGAATGGGTCGGGATGAGGATGCCCCATCATCATATTTCGCTTGCCCTCTCTGGTAGCGTTCTATCCCAATGAGGGCAAGAACAAAAATAACAAGAATGGCAGATAAATAAACCGCTGCATTAAAATCACCCAGGGAAAGCCAGGAACGAAAAATACCTGTTGTAAAAGTAGAAACACCGAAGTATTTCACAGCACCATAATCGTTAAGCACTTCCATTAAAACCAGACTTACGCCACCAACAATGGCAGGTCTTGTAACCGGTAAAGCCACCTGAAAAAATGTCCTCCATGAGCCGGCGCCAAGTACTCTGCTAGACTCTAAAATGGTGCGCGACTGACTTGTAAAGGAGGCCCTTGAGATAACATATACATATGGGTACAGCACGAAGGCCATAATCCACATAACGCCATTTAGATTCATGATATCGATATGCGGCAGTTTTTCACCGAATACTACCGCTGCTACCCATTGCACAGGACCAGCATAATCGAATATTCCAGCGTAGGTATACGCTATGATATAAGTAGGCACAGCCATGGGCAGTATTAATGCCCATTCAAATATTCCTCTTCCGGGAAAACGACAGGTACTTACCAGCCAGGCAGTGCTTACACCCAGCACTAAACTGATGCTACCCACACCGAGCATGAGCAAGACAGAATTAACAATATAGTCTGTCAGCACATTGGCAGCAAGGTGTTGCATGGTTTCACCCGGACCATCAAAAATATTGAAGAGAATCGTAAAAACCGGTGTTGCGATGAGCAGCACTATCAAAAGCGCAAAGGCCATCCAACTATTGAATGACCTGCGCGTTTTGTACCAATATGTCCTGAGGTGTTTGATCAAACTTTTCTAAATACCTATTTCCAGCCGATTTCGTCAAAGATAATAACGGCATCGCGGTTATGGTCACCTAATTTGGAGAGATTTAACTCATCGGCTTTAAATTCTCCCCATGATTGAAGTAAAGGAGACCAGGCAACGTCTTCTTTTACAGGATATTCAAAATTCGCTTCTGCAAATAATTTTTGCGCCTCATCCTCTGCCAAAAATTCGATGAATTTGATCGCATTCTCTTTATTAGGGGCATGCTTTGTAACGCCGGCACCACTGATATTAATATGTGTACCTCTACCATCCTGGTCCGGGAAGAATACGGCAACTTTTTCTCCAGCAGCTACTTCCTCTTCATTTTCAGAGTCCAGCAACTTGCCCAGATAGTAAGTATTGACAATAGCGAGCTCTCCTTGTCCACCAGCAACAGCTTTAATTTGATCGCGGTCGTTTCCTTTGGGAGACCTTGCAAAATTATTCAATAAGCCTTCAGCCCACTTTTTAGCCTCCTCTTTTCCATCATGTGCTATAAAAGAGGCCAGCAATGACTGGTTGTAAACATTTTCCGAAGACCTTGTCAATATCTTTCCTTTCCATTCTGAATTAGTAAGCGCTTCATAAGTGGTTAACGATGCCGGAGCTACCTTGTCTTTATCGTAAACAATGACGCGGGCCCTGTATGTAAGTCCAAACCATTTGCCATCAGGATCTCTGAATTTTGAAGGAATATTTTTGTCCAACACATCAGATTGTACCGACTGTAACAAATCTTTCTCACTCGCCCAGTGTAAGCGGCCTGCATCCACTGTAATGAGTACATCGGCGGGGGAACGATCTCCCTCCAGTTCAAGTTTTTTTATAAGTTCGTCGGCACTGGCACTTACTACATTTACCTTTATGCCGGTTTTTTCGGTAAACTGATCAAATAGAAACTGGTCTGTATCATAATGTCTGTGTGTATATACATTTACCTCAGTACTTTCCTCTGAAGTATTTTCCTGCTCACTAGAATTTGAGTTGCATCCACTAAGGATGCTTAAGCTCATCAGGACTGCCAGTAAATAGTGTGTAGTGTGCATATTTCTTTAATTTTTGCTCAAAGCTAATAATTGTTTGGAATAAATCTAAATTAGCTTTTGAAATTTATTGGAGCTTAATGTGAGGGAAATGTTAATTCTATATTATCAAAAACAATATTGTGCTTTCCTAAATAAAGAAACTCTATGTTTGCAATATGACACTTGTTCAATTGGAATATATACTTGCCGTTGACACTCACCGACATTTTGCTCGGGCTGCTGAAGCGTGTTATATTACACAACCGACGCTGAGCATGCAGATCCATAAACTGGAAGATGCTCTTGGTATTATGATTTTTGACAGGAGCAAGCAGCCTGTTGTACCTACAGAGATTGGACGCCTTATTATTGAACAAGCCAGAGTAATTGTCAATGAATCTCGGAAGATTTCCGAGATTATCCAGGACCAGAAAGATGAGATTTCCGGGGAGATAAGAATGGGAATTATTCCTACCGTAGCCCCTTATTTATTGCCTTTGTTCATTACCCAGTTCATTGCAAAATACCCTAACGTACATATTTCAGTAGAAGAGCTGGTGACAGCAGAAATTATGCAGAAGCTAAAGCAGGATCAGCTGGATTTAGGCATTCTGGTGACGCCTAGCAAAGAACAGGGTATACAGGAAGAGCCGCTTTACTATGAAGCCTTTACTGCCTACGTAGCGGAAGATCACCCTTTGTATCATAAAAGTAGTATCAATACTGAGGATCTGGAACAAGAAGGTATTTGGCTATTAAATGAAGGACATTGTTTTCGCAACCAAGTGATGCAATTGTGCAACAAGTCCCAATCATCTTCCAACGGTCTGGCTTATCAGAGCGGCTCGCTCGAAGCATTACGCAAAATTGTGGACATGTACCATGGCTTTACGCTTTTACCAGAACTGGCCACATTAGACCTTAGCAAAACTGCTTTGAAAAAAGTACGAAAATTTAATGAGCCAGTTCCAACACGAGAGGTTAGTCTTGTGATGCACCGAAGTTTTCTAAAACAGAAAATTGTAAAAGCTTTAAAAAGCGAAATAATGGCTGCATTGCCAGTCGAAATTCGGGAACGAAAGGAACCAGCAGTCATTGACTGGTAACTACCAACTGCTGCCAATTCCCTTCCCAAATTTCTTGTTTTAGAATGACAATGGCTATGGGCGCACTATCTTCAAAGGCAAGTACCACACAAAAACAATAGCGCTCATTTTGTGGTAGTTATGCACCATTTACAAAATTGATGTGCACGGTCATTTGACCATCACCCGACAATGCCTGTTAAGATTAACTGAAATAGCACGTTAATCTGGCAATACAATCTTTACCTTTACTAGCTTCCTACCAGTATTTATAATAATCCCCTTCATTTACGTTAGCACGATAGAGGAACTGATACCAGCCCAGATGCAATATAATTTAACCTCTCATAGCTTTTATCTATTAACATTATTGTGCTATTTCTATTATAGATACAAACACGGACATTTATGACGCGTACCATTAAGTCTTATGCTATTGCAGGGGTCATGGTCATACTTTTGCAAGGTGTAGAACTATTACATGCGCAACGTTATGGCTTTCAAATCGATAACGATGCAAAAACCACAACCGTGCCCTTTAAAATTTACAGTAACCTCATGGTTGTGGATGTGATTATCAATAATATACTTCCCGCCAAATTTGTTGTAGATACAGGGGTAAGATCGATCATCATTACAGACAAAAGCTATCTGGACATACTAGGAGTTACTTATGGCCGAACACTTAGCCTGGTAGGAGCAGCCGGAGGGGAAGCGATAAACGCTCATGTAACCACCGGTGCGTCCATAGAAATTCATAACATCACAGGCTATAATCAAGCCATGCTGGTGCTGGAAGAAGATTTTCTCAGACTGGGAGAT
>JBGSXH010000023.1:0-2501 GCA_041751515.1 Cyclobacteriaceae bacterium
TATAAAATATTGATTATCAATGCATAACATCTTTTCTAACCTACTGGCAGAATGATTGTTTACAATAATATTAGGAGATTACTTAGAATAAAATACCTGTTGATGGTAAGGCCAAGAATACTTCAACATCAACAGTGCAGCATACACCTTAATAAAAAAGAAAGGCCATAGGCATGCAAATCATAGCAGAGTGATTCAGGCACATCATCACTCCCTGCAGTGCAAGGCGATTCTGTTGCCTTCTAAATCCAGGAACAAAGCCATGTAACCAATATCTTCAGCAATCAGTGTTTTTTCCTGAATGATCTTTCCACCGGCCGCTTTCACCCGGTTTAGTTCCGAAATGATATCGCTGGCAGAAAAATAAATGAGCACCCCCTTGTCTTCACTAGGTTCATAATCTGCCTGCTTCACCAACGAACCTGCCGCCCCCGGAGCAGACTCATTAAAAGGAAACCAGCCCATTTGCGTGCCATGAAAATCCTGAACCTGGATTTCAAACTCAAAAACTGTTTCATAAAACTTTTTGGCTCTTTCCATGTCTGTAACAGGAATTTCAAACCAGCCTACAACATTGTTTTCCATGACCTTTTGTTGAGAGTGTAAAATATTGAACATCAGGATAAAAATAGCACTATTTTACAAATAACATGAAAGCAATAGGATTAATTTTGCTGTAGCCAATGCACCTTTGCTATTAAAAGCTCTGGACGAGAAGTAATTTGAAAGTACAGCACATCGCAGCGATGGGCAATAAGTTATGATGCGTGAATAAAGTCGACATTATCATTGTTCTCCAACTCAGAACTTGAACCGCCACGAATCTATCCCTATCATTGTAACAAAGTATTAAGTGATGGGCAAAGTGAACAAGAGCAGATTGAAAAGAGGTTACCGCATTAGCAAATACATCGTTTACAAGGAAACATTGGTTGACTATAAAGAGCAATTCTGGGCATTCTGTGGCAGTTTTGTAGGGATAGGATTCATTGCATTGATACAAAGCTACTATCTCACAGAGTTGGAAAACGTTTTTCTGATCGGTTCCTTTGGAGCCTCCAGTGTACTTATTTACGGTGCCATTCAAAGTCCCTTGGCGCAACCGCGCAATGTGATAGGCGGCCATGTACTAAGCGCCATCATTGGTGTGACAGTCGCTGCTTTTATCCCCGAGCTGCTCTGGGTTAGTGCTCCATTGGCGGTTTCACTTTCCATCGTCATCATGCAGATAAGTAAAACGCTGCATCCGCCCGGTGGGGCCACAGCATTGATTGCTGTAATAGGCAGTGAAAGCATCATGGAACTAGGCTACTATTATGTGATCTCCCCGGTGCTTAGCGGATGCATCATTTTGATCGTCGTGGCGCTCATTTTCAATAATCTTACCCCATACAGAAAGTATCCAACCGACGGTCGATTCTCCCGAAGCATCAGATGGCTGGCAAAACCTACAAAAGCGGGTTTAAAAAGAATCAAAAATCGCTAACTTAGCAGAAAATCTAGCCAATGATCTCAACATTTCCCGTACTCCAAACGCAACGATTGCTACTCAGGCAAATTACGGAAGATGATATCGAACATGTTTTTAGCGGACTTTCTCACCCTGATGTGATCAAGTATTACGGAGTGAGCTTCCATTCATTGGAAGCCACCCGCGAGCAGATGTTCTGGTTTTCAGAACTGGAGAGAAAAGCAACGGGAACATGGTGGGCCATTTGTGCTGCTGACGGAAGCACATTTTACGGTGCAGCAGGGTATAACAACATGAGCCAGGAGCATAAAAAAGCTGAAATTGGATTTTGGCTATTGCCGGAGTTCTGGGGCAAGGGCATCATGACCGAGGCTTTAGCACCCATTATACAATATGGTTTTGAACAATGGTCACTAAGGAGGATTGAGGCCTTTGTGGAGACAGAAAACTTCAGATGCAAAAGTCTTATGCTATCTGCTGGTTTTTATCATGAAGGCACACTTACCAACTGCGAAGTAAAAAATGGTGAGTATATCAGTCTTGATATGTTTGGCTTGACGAGATAAGATAAGCCGAAGTTTCATCTCAATCCGTATTGCTTAAGCAAACAACTTTAAGGAGCCACAAACTTCACGTTTCGCACCCTAATCAAGTGATTATCAAGCCCCGGCAATCTGCTATTAAATCAGCAATTCACTTCAAAAACTTACAGCTTATCATTTCATATTAATTATTTGCATAGCTTTGAAAGCTTAATAGTCCAACCGACATAGTTTAAATACAAAAATATTGACTACTAATCGGTTACGTGTAGACTCTTGAAAGCATTTACCATTATAGAGAACCCTATTTGCATTAAAACCTGGCGGTCAATAACGCAAACGAAGTCCTATCTGATGGTTTTTTATATTTATAAGAGGCTGGAATTATATGAAGAGATTGTTAAGACGATATGTCAATACAGTTCGTGCTAATTGTATTAATGAGTCCGAGACTTTAGATAGGAATGTAGATTATTGGCGTAATTATT
>JBGSXH010000024.1:0-2117 GCA_041751515.1 Cyclobacteriaceae bacterium
AAGGTGCTTTATCTAACGGGTAAAGAACTTTTTTTTATAATCAGCCAAAAAAATAAGTGGAATATGAATCGGGAACATCACAAAATATTATTCGGAAATCTCCAAATCTGCATCGTATGGATGAACTAAAAAGGCATAGCTGGGAAGTAAGTGATAATGAAGCCCACCCGGCGGGTAAAGCCATGTTATTCGCTACCGGTATCGACGAAAAACAAATGAAGCTGCCGTTTGTAGGGGTGGCAAGTTGCGGCTATGAAAGCAATCCCTGCAACATGCACCTCAACGGTTTTGCCAGGCAGGTGAAGCAAAGTTTACTTGACAGGCAGGTGCTTGGTTTGGTCTTCAATACTATTGGCATCAGCGATGGAATTTCCATGGGCACAGAAGGGATGAAGTACAGCCTGCCCTCCAGAGAAATTATTGCAGATTCTATCGAATCATTCATTCTCGGGCATTCTTTTGATGGTGTAATTACTATCGCCGGCTGCGATAAAAATATGCCTGGGGCAGTCATGGGCATGCTTAGGATTAACAGGCCGGGCATCATGCTGTATGGTGGCACCATTCATTCAGGCAAATACAAAGGCGAAAAGCTTAATGTAGTCTCTGCATTTGAAGCCTACGGAAAAAAAGTCAGAGGGGAAATCAACGAAGAGGACTACAATGGTGTCATTCGCAATGCCTGCCCCGGCGCAGGTGCCTGCGGCGGCATGTATACGGCCAATACCATGTCTTCTGCCATAGAAGCTTTAGGACTATCTTTACCCTATAGCGCCTCCAATCCGGCCAATTCTCCGGAAAAGGACAAAGAATGCCAGGACGCCGGCCAATACATGCGCGAATTGCTAAAGCGCAATATTCTTCCCAAAGACATCGTCACCAGAAAAAGCCTGGAAAATGCCGTAAGAGTAGTAGTGGCACTTGCAGGAAGTACCAATGCAGTGCTGCATTTACTGGCAATTGCGAAAACGGCTGGAGTAGAGTTTACATTGGAAGATTTTAAAGAAATCAATGAAAGCACGCCAGTTGTAGGAGATTTCAAGCCTAGTGGCAAGTACATGATGGAAGACCTGCATTTGCAGGGTGGCTTGCCGGCATTTATGAAACTGATGCTGAACGAAGGCTTGCTACATGGGGATTGTCTCACAGTTACAGGTAAAACACTGGAAGAAAACCTGGCAGACGTAGCACCTGTAGCTCCTTCTTTGACGAATGTTATTCATCCTTTTGATCAACCTATCAAAGCGACGGGCCATATCTGCATTTTGAAAGGCAATCTGGCAGCAGAAGGTGCTGTCGCCAAAATCAGTGGCAAAGAGGGTACTGCCTTTACAGGTCCCGCACACGTTTTTGACAGTGAAGCTGCTGTGAATGAAGCAATAAAGGACAGAAATATAAAAGCCGGTGAAGTGGTCGTCATCAGGTATGTTGGCCCAAAAGGAGGGCCCGGCATGCCGGAAATGCTCAAACCGACCTCCATGATCATTGGTGCTGGCCTTGGCGACAAGGTGGCTTTAATAACTGATGGCCGGTTTTCCGGGGGCACCCACGGTTTTGTTGTGGGACATATTACACCCGAAGCTGCTGTGGGTGGCACGCTGGCTTTGGTACGCAATGGAGATGTCATCACCATCAACGCTAGCAGTCTGGAGCTTTCCGTTCAGGTGTCGGAGGCTGAGCTCAAGCAGAGAAAAACCGAATGGCAGGAAGCCGAACATGCTTACAATCCCGGAACCTTAAGCAAATATGCGGCGCTGGTGTCCAGTGCCTCTGAGGGCTGCGTAACCGATCCTTTACTTCAGCAATACAAAAATCCAGTTGCAAATCCTTTAGCTTTTAAACTATGATACCATCAGCAATAAGAGGCGCCGAAGTGGTCGTCAGATCTTTACTGGCAGAAAATGTAAGCTATATCTTTGGATATCCTGGTGGAGCCATTATGCCGGTTTACGATGCCTTATACGATTTTGCCTCGGAAATAAAGCATGTATTGACAAGGCATGAGCAAGGCGCTATTCATGCTGCCCAGGGTTATGCCAGAACTTCAGGAAAAGTGGGCATTTGCCTTGCAACCTCAGGACCCGGCGCAACTAACCTGATCACCGGCCTGGCCGATG
>JBGSXH010000025.1:0-1871 GCA_041751515.1 Cyclobacteriaceae bacterium
AAAAAATTAAAAAAACCAGTTGAAACGCTGGAAATAGGGTTTAGGGACATCACGGATTCTGGAGCTTCGTTATTTATTGATTGGGAAAAGATATCCACACAAATACGAATAGAAAGCGAAGTCGACCCAATCGTAATGAACCAAATCCAAACTCAGGTAATTGACAGGACTCCGGAAAACCCTGGTATATATTTTCAGGCGGCAAGCTATTATTTTAGTACAGACAGGGACTTGGATCTTGCGTTGGATTGGATCACCAAGTCAGTGGAAGCAGATCCCAAATACTGGACGGTCCACCTAAAGGCAAAGATTGAACAAAAACTGAAAATGAAAGACGAAGCTAAGGCTTCTGCATCTAAATCCATGGAAATGGCCAGGGAAGCAAATAACCTGGATTATGTCGGGCTAAATGAACGATTGATTAAGTCAATCAAATAAAATTGTAATTTAGAGATGGTGGCAACCACGTAGATTGCCACCATTTTTTATTCTTTTACAGGCCTTTTTACAAAGAGCTGAATAATCGCGGCAACTATCATCAGCAGCAGGCTTCCTATTACGTTGTACCACAAATAGCCAATATCAATTGACACCCCCAGAATTTGTCCGCCATTATTAAAATGGATAAGCAGAATGACGGCCTCCGTGATCAATGCCGCCACAAAGACTGCATGTCCTCTAACCCACTTCATAAAGAACGCCACTAAAAATATCCCCAATATCGTGCCGTAGAATAAGGAACCTAAGAGGTTCACTGCCTGAATCAAGTTTTCAAACAGAGTGGCATAGGTAGCAAATAAAATGGCAAAAACTCCCCATAAAACAGTAAACCACTTGGAAGAATACATGTAATGCCGGGAAGATTCATTTTTTTTCATGGATCGCTTATATATGTCTACGGTAGTTGTAGAAGCCAAAGCGTTTAGTTCAGATGCGGTACTGGACATGGCGGCTGAGAATATCACCGCAAATAATAATCCAATGATACCCTTTGGTAAATAGTCCATCACAAAACGCATAAAAACATAATCCGTATCATTTGTTTCCCCCAAAGGATCATTGGCAAGTATCAAAGATTTAATTTCGGACCGGATGGCCCCTTGGTCCTCTGATTCTGCTCTTATTTTTTCTTTTGCGGTTTCTATGAGTTCGTCGTCATTAGCTTTTACAGCATCCAATAACGCATATATTTCTATGTTTTTTGATTCAAACTTTGCTTTGTAATCCGCTTCCAAACTTTGGTATTCATTCCAATACTCACTTTGCTTAAGTTTGTCTACCTGCACCTGATTGAAAAAAACAGGAGGTTGGAAAAATTGATAAAAAACAAATACCATAACTCCGATAAACAAAATGATAAACTGCATTGGAATCTTCAGAAACCCGTTCATCATCAAGCCCATCCTGCTTTGGGTAAGAGAACTGCCTGTCAGGTACCGCTGTACCTGAGACTGGTCAGTACCAAAGTAAGAGAGGAAAAGGAATAAAGCGCCAGTCATTCCTGACCAGAAATTGTACCTGTCAGAAAGGTCAAAGTCAAAGTTTACAATATTCAGCTTGTCCATTTTTCCGGCAACGTGCAAGGCCTCTGTAAATGTGACAGGCAGCAGTTGAATCACAAGAATACCTGCCAATAACATCCCTCCCATCATCACAGTCATTTGCTGCTTTTGTGTAATGGAAACAGCTTTAGTTCCTCCTGAAGCAGTATATATAATCACCAGACAACCAATAAATATATTGGTAAATGTTAGGTTCCAGTTCAATAAGGTAGAAAGAATAATTGCTGGGGCATAAATTGTAATCCCTGCGGCAAGACCTCGCTGAATGAGAAAAAGAGACGCTGCCAATGTCCTGGTTTTTAAATCAAA
>JBGSXH010000026.1:0-6070 GCA_041751515.1 Cyclobacteriaceae bacterium
AATGCAATCGCCCGTTCCTCCGACCAGTACACTTTTCGGCCATTCCCAAAGCCACAATGGCCCCCTTGTAATGGTATTTCGAGGTATACACTGGCTAAGTTTTTAACAACATCTTCAGGATAACAGCTGTCTGATAAGAAGGGATCATTGGCTGCATTGACGATTAATGTGGGGATCGTGATCTTATCAATAAAATGGATTGCACTACAGGAGTCATAATAGTCTGTCGCATCTGTAAAACCATGCAAGGGGGCCGTGAAACTATTGTCAAAAGCAGCTAAAGTTCGGATACTTTGCAGTTTACCCGTTTCAAAAACACCGGGCATCAGTAACGATTTGGCATTGATTTTCTTCTTCAGATTGCGCAAAAACCGGCGTTCATAAATGGTGTTACTGCGACGGGAAATTTCTCGGGATGCACCTGCAAGATCTAGTGGTACCGAAAATGTGGCTGCGGACTTTATGAAGTCCGGCAAATTTTTACCTTGCTCGCCCAAATATTTTAACGTAAGGTTGCCACCCAGGCTAAATCCTATTAAAGCGCATTTTGTGTATTTACCTGTTTCAGTAGCAAAGGCAACGACTTGTTGCAGGTCTTCGGTAGCACCGCTATGGTAAAAAATTTCACGCAGATTCATTTCTCCACTACATCCTCTGAAATTCCAGGCGATCACATTATACTCTGCCTGCAAAAATGCACGGACCATACCTTTAATATAAGGGCGGGAAGTATCGCCTTCGAGCCCATGAGATAATATGGCCAGCTTTGCACTGCCGGCACTCGGATAATAATCGAGGTCGAGAAAGTCACCGTCCGGCGTATCGATGCGTTTTCTTGTGGCTTTAGGCAGTTTCACCCTTCTGAACAATGAAGGAATGATGGTTTGTAGATGACCATTCATCAATAATCCAGAAGGTTGATAGGCTGATAGAATATTAGGCATTAGGGGTAAATATTTTCGGGGTGAACAGTGCAAAATTAAGACTTTCTTCACATTCTTCCTTAACTTGAAATCGAATACATCCTTTTGATTTACTACGTATGTCTCGAACTATCTGCTTATTTCTTCTATGAAGCGTCAAATATTACTATTTATCATATCCTTATCAGTATTTCATGGAAGCATCAGTGAGGCGCAAATAGTTTTAAATCAAAATCCGACCCGGATAACCTTCCGTAAGATCGAAACGCCTGGTTTTAAGATAATATTTGCTAAAGGCTATGATTCTGCCGCGCTTTACATGGCCAATACCCTGCAGCATATTTACCGGCCTGTATCGGCAAGTTTGGGGAAGTATCCCAGGCAAATAGGTGTAATCCTTCAAAACAGGCATGCTGTCAGCAATGGTTTTGTCACCATTACCCCAAGGCGTTCGGAGTTTTATACGATGCCTCCTCAAAACTACAATTTTACCGGTACTACCCAATGGCTTGACCTGCTGGCTGTGCATGAATTTCGGCACGTGGTGCAATACGACAAAGCAATTGCAGGCCTGAATAAGTGGATTTACTATGGATTGGGTAATGAGGGACTTGGTGCAGCATCTTTTCTTGCTGTGCCCTTATGGTTTTGGGAAGGAGATGCTGTGCTTGCAGAAACGGCTCTTACGCCAGGCGGAAGAGGAAAAATTCCTCAATTTGATATGCTCTACCGTGCAACTTTGTTAGAGTACGGTGCTTTTAATTATAATAAGCAGTTTCTACGGTCTTTTAAGCACTTTGTGCCAAATCACTATGTGCTGGGCTATCACTTCACCACCTACTTAAGGAATGAACATGGCTATGATATCTGGGACAACATTACGGAAGATGCATTCAGACAGTCCCTTATTCCGTATCCATTTTCCCGGGCGATGAAAAAACATACAGGGAAGTACCTGCTTAAAAATTATGCTGAAATGTCGGCAGACTTGCAGCAAATGTGGGAGGCCCAGGTGGAGACGCTGCCTCTTACCAATGCCAAGTTGGAAACCACTCATCATTTTAAAAGATATACAGATTACAATTTTCCTCAGGCACTGCAGAACGGTGGAATTATTGCGCTGAAATCTGGCATAGGAGATATTCAACGGTTCGTGGATTTGTCGCAGGATGAGCGCGTGGTTTTTGTTCCTGGAATTATGAATGTGGCAGGGATGCTTTCTGCAGCAAGGAATAAAATTGCCTGGAATGAATTCAATTTCAACCCCAGATTCAGAGCAGAAAACTATAGCGTTATAAAAATCTATGATGCGACCACCAAAGAATTGAATACTATAGGGAGCCAAAGCCAAAGCCGCTACAGTGCCGCGGCGTTGTCATACGATGCCAGCATGGTGGCAACAGTACATACAGACTTTGAAAATAATTATACCCTCAGCATCTTAGACGCCCTGAATGGTGACTTACTGTACCAACTGCCTAATCCTTCGAACGATTTTCCGGCCATGCCAAGATGGGCAGGAGACCGGCACGAACTTGTTTTTATCAACCAAACCAGGGTTGGCAAACAACTGATGCATTTTAACTGGGAAGATAAAAGCGTCGAGCAGCTAGCAGATTTTGGAAATGAAAATATTGGTCACCCTGTAATGCAGCATCCTTACGTGTTGTACAATTCACCGGTGTCAGGAATTGACAATATTTATGCATTTCATCTTGCAACAGCGCAAAGGTACCAGGTAACTTCGCGGCGTTTTGGTGCTTTTAACCCTGCATTAAATTTGGCGGGAGACTCGCTGTATTTTAATGACTTTAGTGCGGCGGGTATGGCAGTTGCTAAAATGCCTTATGAGCCTGAAGAATGGACTTTGCTTGAAAATATATGGGGGAGAAGTACTGGCTTTTATGAGCAGATCATCGCGCAGGAAGCAGGGGAAGACCTGCTGGAAAGTGTTCCCGACTCTGTTTATCGCAGTGAAGAATTTCCTAAAGGCCGACAGCTATTGAATGTCTATGGTTGGGGGCCGAAAGTCACTACTACAGACAGGGCATTGACGGCTGAAATTACTTCCCAGGATTTGCTCAGCAATATGCGGGCTGCAGCAGGCTATCAATATGATGCTAATGAAAGTGCCGGTGCAACTTATTTTAGTTTGAGTTATCAGGGCATTTATCCCATCATCGACATTGGGGGTAGTATCGGTAACCGGAATATATCTACCATACTCAATGATACCCTTCGCAATTTAAGCTGGCAGGAAAAGTCACTTAATGTCGGTGTCAGAGTGCCACTGCTTTTGACACGCTCTAAATATCTGGAAAGTCTCAATTTTAGTGTGCTAAATTCTATCCGCTGGGTAGATGATTATAACTTTAACATCAGAAGGGAAACTCAACTATCTGATGGAATGCTCAATGCTATGCGTTATCGGGTGTCGTATTCCAGAGTATTGAAAAGAAGCCAGCGCGATATATACAGCAGGTGGGGACAGACACTCTTTCTCCATTATCAGCATACTCCTATTGGAGGAGATTTTAATAGTGCGCAATTTGCCGGGGAGGGAAATTTATTCCTGCCGGGGCTTTTTCGCCATCATCATATAAGGTTGCGCAATGGCTACCAGCGACAGCAGATCGATAATTATCGCTTTGCCACACCACTTTTATTTCCGAGGGGATATTTCTACACCCCATATCGGGATTTTGTGAATGGTGCTGTGCAGTATGCTTTTCCAATATGGTACCCTGATATAGCGGTGGGCCCCTTTTTCAATGTGCAGCGCATTAAAGCTGATACATTTTACGATTATGGTTATGGCTTTGCAGATGGCCGCTTCGATGCACGATGGTTCCAATCGGTAGGGGTCGATTTAACAGCAGACTTCAATCTTTTAAGACATTTGCCGCTTTTTGAAGCGGGTGTGCGTATCAGTTACGTGCCGGAATTCAATAGTACCACGTTCAATCTGGTTGTAGGTAGCTTCGGTTTTTGAGGAGGATACACTGGAACAGAATCTCACTTTGAGAATTTTTAAGCAAACTAACCAATAGATTATGTTGCTTTTATAGTAAATTGCTACCATAAAAGCGGTCTTTAAATTTGAAATAAGAGAGAAATAGCTCTATTTTTGACACTGAAAACAGAATAATAATATGGCAGAAATAATAAGGATGCCCAAAATGAGCGATACCATGGAAGAAGGCGTAATTGCCTCATGGCTCGTGAAGGAGGGAGACACGATTAAATCGGGAGATATATTAGCAGAGGTGGAAACGGACAAGGCAACCATGGAATTGGAGTCTTATGAAGATGGTACCCTGCTCTACATAGGTGTGAAAGAAAATGATTCGGTTCCCGTAGATGGTATTCTTGCCATCGTCGGAGAAGAAGGAGAAGATATATCCGAATTACTGAAAGAAGCTGAAGGTGGAGGTGACAAAAAGTCAGATGATAAAGCCAAAGCAAAAGATAGTAAAGAGGAAACTGCATCATCAGAGGAAGAAAGTGATGAAGCCGTAGATACTAGCGATATTGCTGCAGAGCTCGTTTTGATGCCTAAAATGAGTGATACCATGCAGGAAGGCGTTATTGCCGCATGGTTGATGAAAGAAGGTGACAAGGTAAGCTCCGGCGATATTCTTGCAGAAGTAGAAACCGATAAGGCGACCATGGAACTGGAGTCTTATGAAGATGGTGTGTTGCTTTACATCGGTGCAAAAGAAGGCGACTCGGTTCCTGTCGATGGCGTACTGGCCATCATTGGTGAAAAAGATGCTGACTTTAAAGCTTTACTCAAAGCGCATGAAGCGAAAAGTAAAGGTGGCAGCAAAAAAGATGAAAAGTCCGAGGGTAAATCTGAAGACAAAGCCAAACCTGCTGACGACAGCAAGAAGGAAACCGGTGCAAAACCTGAGTCAAATCTGGAAAAAGAAAAGTCTCAGCAAAGCAACGATGCAGATGGCAGAATTAAGATATCTCCATTAGCCAAGAAAATTGCTGAAGAGAAAGGCTTTAAGCTATCCGACATTGAAGGTAGTGGTGACAACGGCCGTATTGTAAAGCGCGATGTGGAAAATCACAAACCTTCAGAAGCCAAGGGTAGTGAGGAAGCAGCTCCTGCAGCGGCCAGCCTGCCTCAGGTAGTTGGGGAAGAGTCTTATGAAGATGTGAAGGTTTCGCAAATGCGTAAAACCATCGCTAAACGACTTGCGGAGAGCAAGTTCACAGCACCACATTTCTACCTGACCATGGAAATCAACATGGACCGTGCGATTGAGGCCAGAAAAAGCCTGAATGAAATCAGTCCGGTGAAGATTTCCTTTAACGATTTGGTTATCAAAGCTGCAGCAGCTGCGTTGAGAAAACATCCGAAAGTCAATGTTTCCTGGAGGGGCGATACCATGCGCCTTAATCACCACATCAATATTGGTGTTGCCGTAGCCGTTGATGAAGGCTTACTGGTGCCAGTAGTACGGTTTGCTGACAACAAATCGCTATCACATATAGCCGCGGAAGTCAAAGACCTTGGCGGAAAAGCTAAGAATAAGCAACTGCAGCCAAAAGACTGGGAGGGAAGTACCTTCACCATATCCAATCTAGGCATGTTTGGTATCGATGAGTTTACAGCTATTGTCAATCCGCCTGATGCCTGTATACTGGCAGTGGGTGGTATCAAGCAAACGCCTATCGTAAAGGACGGCCTTATAGTGCCCGGTAACCTGATGAAAGTTACCCTTTCGTGCGATCACCGCGCTGTAGATGGAGCTGTGGGGTCAGCATTCCTGCAAACACTCAAAAACTTATTGGAAGATCCTGTCAGGATTTTGATATAATGTTTTAACCAAATGGTTGCAGCCCCGTTATTTGATACGGGGCTTTTTTTATACCTAAATGATATTGTTTTTATATGACAAAAATTAGATCTACAACCGTTTTGGCGGTACAACATAATGGCGAAGTAGCCATCGGCGCCGATGGGCAGGCAACCATGGGCAATACTGTAGCCAAAGGAAATGTGAAGAAAATCAGAAAATTACAAGATGGTAAAATCGTAACTGGTTTTGCCGGTTCTACTGCAGATGCCTTTACTTTGCTGGAGCGATTTGATGAGAAACTCAATAGTTATAATGCAAATATGAAACGTGCGG
>JBGSXH010000027.1:0-1807 GCA_041751515.1 Cyclobacteriaceae bacterium
CTTTGGAAGACTTGATCGTGGCTGAAGAAGCTTTATTGAATGAAGAACAGCTAACCATTGAAGTAGAAGGTGATGATGATGGTGAAAAGCTTACGCATCTTATTGCTGCCATCTGGATATTGAGCAGAATGCAGTCATTCAATGAAGAATTTAAAGTTGCTTTAAGAGGTTATACCCAGAAGGTGAGGGAATCAATAACCTAGTATGTATGTTAAATTTTTCTGAACAAATTAATTGAAAGAGCTTCGGCTCTTTTTTTTATATTTGCACTTTATTAATTATGTTGAATTAAAGTCAGGCTGTGAACCTGATGAAACAATTCTTATGAGTAAACACGGAAGAGTATTAGTAGCCATGAGCGGTGGCATAGATTCCTCTGTAGCTGCAGTTATGCTACATGAACAAGGGTATGAAGTAATAGGTATGACCATGAAAACATGGGATTATGCCTCCTCGGGCAGTAGTAAGAAAGAGACAGGCTGTTGCTCTCTGGACTCCATCAATGATGCGCGCAATATTGCAGTTAATTTAGGCTTTCCTCATTACATTCTTGACATCCGGGAAGAGTTTGGTGATTATGTCATTAACCACTTTACTGATGAGTACCTGGCAGGAAGAACACCAAACCCTTGTGTTTTATGCAATACGCATATAAAGTGGGATGCACTGTTACGCAGGGCAGATAAGCTTGATTGTGAATTTATTGCTACCGGCCACTATGCGCAAATCAGAGAGGAACAAAACCGGCACGTGATTTCAAAAGGTGTTGACGAAAGCAAAGACCAGTCCTATGCGCTATGGGGGATATCTCAAAAAAGCTTGAGCCGGACCATGTACCCGCTCGGCCAACTGCGAAAGTCTACCATTCGGGAGATGGCTTTAGAAAGAGGATTTGATGAACTGGTCAGCAAATCGGAAAGCTATGAAATATGCTTTGTTCCGGACAATGACTATCGTGGCTTCTTGAAGAGAAGAGTAGAAGGTCTGGAAGATGCTGTAGCTGGTGGTGAATTTGTGCTGGAAAATGGCGAGGTGGTTGGTACCCATAATGGTTATCCCTTTTATACTGTAGGACAACGAAAGGGCCTTGGTATTGCATTAGGTTACCCGGTGTATGTCACAGAAATTCAAAAGGAAAAAAACAGGGTTATCCTGGGAACATTCGATGAACTATCCAGAGACGGCATGTATGTGCAACAGCTCAATCTAAGTAAATATGCCAGCCTTGGCGAAAGACTTGATACTGTTACTAAAGTGCGCTACAATGATTCAGGTACTCCCGCCGTTATTGAGCAAGTAGGTGATACCATGAAAGTGTTTTTTGGTACTGGCGTTTCCGCCATAGCACCCGGCCAGGCAGCAGTTTTTTACGAAGGAAACGATGTCATCGGCGGTGGCTGGATATCTTCAAGCTTCAGACAAAATGCAAAAGCTATATAAATATTTATTGGGGATGGTAGCCATGGTATTAGTGGCTACCGCCTGCCAAAAAGAAGCCGGTGTCAACCCTAATCGCATTGGCTACCACTATGCTCCTTTAGAAGTCGGTAATGAGAAAATCTTCAATGTTCATCAGATCCGTTATAGCCTTCAGGAAACCGATACCCTGGAGTACTTTGAGAGAGAAATTGTAGCTGATACTTTTTTTCTTCAGGGGGGACAAAAGGCATATAGAATCGATCGCTACATCAGTGATGATGGCAATCCGCCATGGACGCAGGATTCTGTTTTCTATGCCTACCAAAACAATCAGCGGATGGTGAGAATGGAAAATAATACTAGCTACCTCAAACTGTCTTTCCCGGTA
>JBGSXH010000028.1:0-5445 GCA_041751515.1 Cyclobacteriaceae bacterium
TCATTGTCCGCATTCTTTAGTCCGCGCGGGGTGTATTGAAAGTGAGCGGTATAGCCATTTTCTTCCAGTTGAGCGATTTTTTCTGATTGTGGTGTTTTGTAATTTTTCATTGTAAGCGATTTTTACGGTATCTGATTATAATTACTAGTAGGTTGCCAAACGACTTTCCTCCGATAGTTGTTTAATATTTATGTTGTCGGACTTTATTGTTGTTGCCATTCAGCATTCAGGATTACCGGATGTTTTATTTGAGTAATCATCTTCGTACTTTTGTGATCAAATTTTAAAACTAACAAATAATGTATTATAACTCTATCATCGAAACCATAGGCAATACCCCGCTGGTAAAGCTCAATGGTGTAACCAAGGGTATAAATGCCACAATTTTAGCCAAAGTCGAATATTTCAATCCGGGTAATTCCATGAAAGATCGTATGGCGATTAAAATGGTGGAAGATGCGGAAAAAGATGGTAGTTTAAAGCCAGGAGGAACAATCATTGAAGGCACATCGGGCAATACAGGCATGGGCTTGGCACTCGCTGCCATAGCAAAAGGATATAAGTGCATTTTTACGCTTGCCGATAAACAGTCGCAGGAAAAGATAGATATTCTTAAGGCAGTGGGCGCTGAGGTTATTGTTTGCCCTACCAATGTTTCTCCCGACGATCCTCGCTCATATTATTCCGTCGCAAAAAAGCTGAATAAAGATATTCCCAATTCATTTTATCCTAATCAGTACGACAACCTCTCCAATACCAAAGCACATTATGAAACGACTGGTCCAGAAATATGGGAGCAGACGGAAGGGAAAATAACCCATTATGCTGCTGGGGTAGGTACAGGTGGCTCTATGTGTGGGGTTGCCCAATACCTGAAAGAGCAGAATGACGCCGTGGTTACTGTCGGTATCGACACGTATGGCTCTGTATTTAAGAAATACAAGGAAACAGGGGAGTTCGATGACAAAGAGGTTTATCCTTACCTGACAGAAGGTATCGGAGAAGATATACTTCCTAAGAATGTGAATTTCGAGGTTATCGATCATTTTGTTAAAGTAACCGATAAAGATGGCGCTATCATGACACGGCGTTTGGCTCGCGAGGAAGGTCTGTTTGTAGGTTGGTCCTGTGGTTCTGCAGTGCATGGTGCACTTGAATATGCCAGGAAGCATTTGACAGAAAAGGATACGATGGTCATCATTTTGCCAGATCATGGCACCCGGTATCTCGGTAAGATTTATAACGATAACTGGATGCGCGATCATGGCTACCTGGAATCCAGAGATTTTGCTACTGCCAGACAGATTGTCGAACGAAAAAACGGTACTGGTACACTTGTTTCCGTATCGAAAGACATGAAAGTGGGTGACGCCATTGGTGTCTTGAACAAGCAGGGATTTAGCCAATTGCCAGTAATGGATGGCGAAAACTTTGTTGGTAGTGTGCAGGATACAAAGTTGTTGAACCAGCTGATTGAAGATCCTGAGTTGAGGAATAAATTGGTGCTGGAAGTAATGGACAAGCCTTTGCAGTTTGTTGCCATGGACAATACGTTGGACGTGCTTTCATCTTTGATGCACAAAGACAATCAAGCGCTTTTAGTCAGAGACGAAACTAATGCAGTACATATTATTACCAACCACGATTTGCTGATGGCCATGAATGCCTGAGCAAAAGTATGTATATTAGATTTATTAAAAAGCCATCCTTCGCGATGGCTTTTTTTGTAAGTGCCTGATGTTAAGTATCTTCCCTGAGGTGAAATAAGGTCTGACAAAATTATATTGGGCAACATTTTTTTATCCATCATATATTATATTATCTTTTCCGGGGCAATGCACTATTTTTTGCATTCCGATTGTCTGAAGTATTTTTGATAGCACAGCCTGGCTGATGGCTATTTATTTTTTAAAATTTACTCATAATACATGTCCAATTCTATTAAAAAACTAGATAAGATTCTGGTTGCGAACAGGGGAGAAATTGCGATTCGTCTGCTTAGGGCCGCCTCCGAACTTCGCATTAAAACGGTGGCGGTTTATACTTTTGAAGACCGCTACTCTCTTCACAGGTATAAGGCAGATGAAGCCTACCAGATTGGTAAAGATGATGATCCGCTTAAACCATATCTGGATATTGAAGAACTTATTGCGCTTGCAAAGCTACATCAGGTACATGCCATACACCCTGGTTATGGGTTCTTGTCTGAAAACGTAAATTTTGCACGCCGATGTAAAGAAGAAGGTATTATCTTCATAGGACCGGAACCTGAAGTGATGGAAAAACTTGGCGATAAGGTAGCTGCAAAGAAGTTGGCCATTAGCGCAAATGTTCCTATAATCCAGGACAGTCAGGAAGGGCTAAGCTCAGTGGCCATCGCCTTAAAAGAGGCAGAAACCA
This sequence comes from Cyclobacteriaceae bacterium, assembly GCA_041751515.1. Taxonomy (GTDB): domain Bacteria; phylum Bacteroidota; class Bacteroidia; order Cytophagales; family Cyclobacteriaceae; genus JBGSXH01. The sequence goes on from JBGSXH010000028.1 coordinate 2,401, forward strand.
TTGGTTATCCGATCATGGTGAAGGCGGCTGCCGGTGGAGGAGGTAGAGGAATGCGGGTAGTGCGGAATGATGACCAGCTAAGCCGTGCTTTCAAAGAAGCACGAAATGAGGCCAAAAATGCTTTTGGCGACGACACTATCTTTTTAGAGAAATACATCGAAAGTCCCAAGCACATAGAGGTGCAGATTATGGGTGATAACTATGGCAATTTGGTACACCTTTTTGAACGTGACTGTTCGGTACAACGCCGTTTTCAGAAAGTGGTGGAAATTGCGCCTTCAGTCACACTTAAAGAGGAAACCAGGCAGCAGCTATTTGAATACGCCCTGCGGATTGGTAAGCAGGCCAACTATAATAACGTTGGAACGGTAGAGTTTCTGGTCGATAAGGATGAGAACATTTACTTTATTGAAGTAAATCCCCGCATACAGGTGGAGCATACCATTACCGAAGAAGTAACGGGAATCGATATTGTCCGCAGTCAGATTCTCATCGCGAAAGGCTATAGGTTGGATGATGCCCGTATTTTCATCAACAGTCAGGAGGACATTGTTTGCAACGGTTTTGCGATCCAGTGTCGAGTGACTACCGAAGATCCTGCCAATGGGTTTCAGCCAGATTACGGAACCATTATCGCATACAGAAATGCTGGAGGTTTTGGCATCAGACTGGACGAGGGCAGCTCTTACCCCGGTGTGCGGATATCACCATTCTTTGACTCCATGCTGGTGAAAGTGTCTGCTTCAGGCAGAACGTTGCGTGGCGCTGCGCAGCGACTGCACCGAACGTTGCGGGAATTCAGAATTCGCGGTGTAAAAACCAATATTGGCTTTCTGGAAAATGTTATTTCGCATCCTACCTTCTACGATGGCAAAGCAACCGTCACCTTCATTGATGACCATCCTGAGCTTTTTGATATTTCGGAAAGGATGGACAGAGGAACGAAAACGCTTCGATATCTCTCCAATGTCATTGTTAATGGCAATGCAGATGTTAAGAATTTCGACCCTAATAAAACTTTTCGCAGTCCTAAAGTGCCTGACTTTGATCGTTATGGTGAGTACCCGGCAGGGAGTAAAACCTTATTAGAAAATGAAGGCCGCGATCAACTCATATCCTGGCTTAAAAACAATAAGCAGATACAATTTACTGACACAACATTCAGAGATGCCCATCAGTCATTGCTGGCAACACGGGTAAGAACCATTGATATGCTGAAGGTGGCAGAAGGCTTTGCCAAGAACCATCCGCAAGTGTTTTCTATGGAAGTTTGGGGGGGAGCGACTTTTGACGTCAGCATGCGGTTTTTGAAGGAAGATCCCTGGCAACGTTTGAAATTGCTCAGAAAGGCCATTCCGAACATATTATTCCAGATGTTGCTGCGAGGCTCCAATGCCGTAGGTTATAAAGCCTATCCGGACAATCTGATAGAGAAGTTCATAGAAAAGTCCTGGGAAACCGGTATTGACATCTTCCGGATTTTCGATTCACTCAACTGGCTGGACGGCATGAAAGTGAGCATTAAAGCAGTCATCGAACGTACCAATGCAATCGCCGAAGCCAGCATTTGCTATACTGGCGATATGCTGGACAAAGACCAACAGAAATACAATCTCCAGTATTACCTTGACCTTGCCAGAAGGTTGGAAGATGAAGGCGCCCATATTTTGGCCATCAAGGATATGGCAGGCCTGCTTAGACCCCTTGCTGCCGAGGAGCTTATCGGCGCTTTGAAAGAGCATATCTCAATGCCCATTCATCTGCATACGCATGATACGTCTTCTATACAATCCGCAACATATTTGAAAGCAGTGGAAGCCGGAGTGCATGTGGTAGATGTTGCTTTAAGTGCGGTATCAGGCTTAACGTCGCAACCCAATTTTAATGCTGTGGCGGCAATGCTGGCCAGGCATCCTAGAGGCCAGCAGTACAATATGCCTTCTTTAAATGCCTATGCCAATTATTGGGAAGATGTACGCGAATTCTATTATCCATTTGAATCAGGCTTAAAGGCAGGCACTGCGGAAGTATATGAGCATGAAATTCCGGGTGGGCAATATTCTAACCTGCGGCCCCAGGCGCGTGGTTTAGGCTTAGAACACAAATTCGAAGAGATAAAGCACAACTATAAGGTAGTGAACCAATTATTTGGCGATCTGGTGAAGGTAACGCCCTCCTCTAAAGTGGTAGGAGATATGGCTTTGTTTATGACCTCTAACAACCTCACGGCTGATGACGTACTAAGCAGAGGTGGAACGCTATCTTTTCCGGAATCGGTGGTTAGTTTGTTCAAGGGAGAGTTGGGTCAACCACACGGTGGCTTCCCGGAGCAGATACAGAAAATCATCTTAAAAGGGGAGAAGCCCTTTACTGATAGGCCGAATGCGCATATACCGCCAATTGACTTTGATAAGGAGATGGAAATATTTAAGAAGTCATTCGGGGAACAAAGTACGATATTGGACTTTCTCTCATACCAGCTTTATCCAAAAGTGTATCAGGAATTTTACGACCATAAAAAGCAATTTGGTGAAATGGTCTATATTCCAACCCTGGCATTCTTTTACGGCCTCAAGCCAAATGAGGAAATTTTGATTGAAATAATGGAGGGTAAAACTATTATTGTCAAAATGCTGTATGTTTCCGAACCCGATGAAGCGGGCATGAGGACTGTATCCTTTGAGTTGAACGGACAGACCAGGAGAGTAAAAGTAAGAGACCAGCATTTTAAGGCAACCAAGGCTCAGCATCAGAAAATCGATGGTGCTAATGATGTAGGTGCACCTTTACAAGGTAAAATTGCCGAGGTGCTGGTGGAAGAAGGCGATGAAATCGCGGAGAATGCGCCTTTGTTTGTCATTGAAGCCATGAAAATGGAGTCGACTATCACTTCGCCCAAAGCAGGAAAGGTTGAACGCATTGTACTCAAGGCAGGAGAAATGGTGGAGCAGGATGACCTGGTAATTAAACTTTCATAATTTTTAAAATCATTTTGAAAGTTATGTTGTTATTGATTACATTGACTCAGTAATTTAAATATGTTTA
>JBGSXH010000029.1:0-3857 GCA_041751515.1 Cyclobacteriaceae bacterium
TTCTTTAAAGCGACAAAGTCATAGAAAAAGTTAGAAATATTGCCATACTTGGCGCAACTGGTAGCATCGGAACTCAGGCCCTGGAGGTAGTGAGGGCATATCCCAAACATTTTGCAGTAAGTGTTTTGACAGCTCAGAACAATGCACAATTGCTCATACAGCAGGCTGCGGAATTTTTGCCTAATACAGTCGTCATAGGCAATGAAGCATTGTATGAGACAGTCTGCAAAGGTTTGGCAGGTCTCGATATTAAGGTGTTTGCAGGCGAAAATGCCTTGTCTTACGTCGTTCAGATGGAGGAAGTGGACATTGTGCTTACTGCCTTGATGGGTTATGCAGGGCTTATTCCTACCATAAAAGCCATAGAAGCTGGTAAACCCATTGCTTTGGCCAATAAGGAGACGTTGGTAGTAGCCGGAGAGTTAATAACCCGGCTGGCAAAGGAAAAGGGCGTCAATATTTATCCGGTAGATTCTGAACATTCGGCGATCTTCCAATGCCTTTTAGGAGAATTTCACAATACCATCGAGAAAATTACCCTGACCGCTTCCGGTGGTCCCTTTCGTGGTAAAGACCTGACATTTCTGCAGTCCGTTACCAAGAAACAGGCATTGAAGCATCCGAATTGGGAGATGGGTGCAAAAATTACCATCGACTCTGCTTCATTGATGAACAAAGGTTTGGAAGTGATAGAGGCCAAATGGTTGTTTGGATTAAAAGCATCACAAATTGACGTGGTGGTGCATCCTCAATCGATTATCCACTCTTTAGTGCATTTTGAAGACGGATCAGTCAAGGCGCAAATGGGCTTGCCCGACATGCGGGTGCCTATACAATTTGCGCTTTCTTATCCGAACAGGTTAAAAGCCGATACCCCTCGATTCGACTTCGCCGCCTACCCCAATCTGACTTTCGAAAAGCCAGATATGGAAACCTTCAGAAATCTTGGCCTGGCATTTGAGGCTATGGCGAGGGCTGGTAATATGCCGTGCATATTAAATGCAGCAAATGAAATTGCTGTTGCTGAATTTTTAAAGGATAAAATTGGTTTCCTTGAAATGTCAGATATTTTGGAACATTGCATGCAGACAGTTCCTTTTATCGAAAGACCCGAAATTGAAGATTACAAGCATACAGATCAAATCACAAGAATAAAAGCTTTAGAACTAATACGTTAATGGATATAATCATCATGGCGGCCCAGCTCATCCTGGGCCTTTCAATATTGGTAGGCTTACACGAGCTGGGCCATTTAGTAGCTGCCAAAGCGTTTGGAATGCGGGTAGAGCAGTATTCAATCGGTTTTCCTCCTAAAATATTTGGTGTTAAAATTGGTGAAACAGTCTATTCTCTGGGTGCAATACCACTAGGGGGGTTTGTGAAAATCTCAGGAATGGTAGATGAGTCCCTAGATACCAAGAATCTTGATAAAGAACCGGAACCCTGGGAATTTCGTGCTAAACCTGCCTGGCAAAGATTAATAGTGATGATGGGAGGGATTATTGTCAATGTCATTACTGGTGTCATCATTTTTGTCTGGCTTGCCTATAGTTATGGAGAAAGCTACCTGAGTAAAGAGCAGCTAAACCAGCATGGCATCGTGGCCTATGAAATAGGCGAAGAAATTGGCTTGAAAACAGGAGATAGAATTCTTGAAGTGAATGGCAGGGATTACCGTAAATTCAGCGATCTGCGTAGCACTGACGTTATATTGGGGTCTAATTCCTTTTATACAGTCCAGCGTGGTGAAGAAACGCTAAGAGTGGATATTCCAAAAACCTTTCTGGATCGGATGAGCGATGACAAGGCTGCTGAAAGATTTATCGACTTCAGAATTCCTTTCCGAATCGCAGAAGTAGTCAAAGGAATGCCAGCTGAGGAAGCTGGACTGCAGTCCGGTGATTATATTGTTGGCGTGAATGGGAGAGAAGTAAAGTATTACGATGAATTCCTGGCTATGCGCGATCAGTACAAGGGTGAAGAAATGAACATGCAGATCATGCGTGGAGAAGAAAAATTAGAGATTGCCGCAACTTCTACCGAAACTGGTGAGCTTGGATTCAGAGTGGAGCCATTAATAGACTTTTCATTTGACAGCTACGATTTCTCTGCTGCCGTCGCTGTAGGTTCCAACGATGCCTTTAATGTTGTTTGGGACAATATTCGTGGTATAGGGAAAATTTTCAGTGGTGAGGTGTCTGCCAGCAAGTCGCTGAGTGGGCCAATAGGCATTGCTAAAATTTATGGAGATACATGGGACTGGTATCGGTTCTGGAAAATGACGGGATTGCTTTCTATGATTCTGGCATTTATGAACTTCTTACCTATACCGGCATTAGATGGCGGTCATGTGGCCTTCCTCAGCTACGAAATGATCAGCGGCAGAAAACCTTCTGACGGCTTCCTGGAAGGGGCACAGAAAGTAGGTATGGTACTGCTGTTGGGTTTAATGACCTTTGCGATTTTCAACGATATCTTTAAAGCAGTATTCTAAGATTCCTCGACACCTGCCCGGGTAATTTCAAATTCCACTCTTCGGTTTAGCCTTTTGTTTTCGGCAGATGCTTCATCGAAGAGTGGTTTTGCACTTCCAAAGCCTTCGGCTGTAACACGCTTGGCATCAATTTCACCCCTTTCAATCAGATACTGTCTAATTGCGGAAGCCCTGCGTTGAGAAAGATCCAGGTTCAAGGACTCGGTGCCGTCAGAATCTGTATGTCCTGATATGGCCAGCGAAACATCCGGATTATCCAGCATGAAATTGACAATCTTATCGAGGTCGTTGTGCATTTCAGGCAAAATATCAGCTTTCCCGTTCGCAAATTCGATCGATTCAAACTTTATTTTACGGCTGATGGGTGAAGTTGTCTTATTCAACTGCATGTCGCCATTCAGGTAAAAAAGCTCCTCAATCCTGAAAAATGCATCTCCCTGAATCACTAACAGGTAATTATTTTGGTTGATCAGATCAAACTCAAAGCTACCATCCTCATTGATGTATTTTGGGGCGACTTCGATTCCATTGTCCATATCTATGATGGACACGATGCCTTCAAAAGGTTTCCCTGTCAGGGAGTCTGTCAGGCTTCCCTGTAGTTTGGTGTAGGCCAGAGGCTGAGCGCCCATGGGTAAGGGGAAACTGTATAGATCAAGGCTATTCATATCTGCCGTGGACGATTTGGCGTAATATAGTTGTGCGGCCGCAGCATCAATTGCAAAGTAGAACTCGGCCCCCTCCCCGTTGACAAGCGGGCCGATATTTTTGGGTTCCTCCCATTGTCCGGGACGCAATTGGCGGGTTTTGTAAATATCAAAATCACCAAAATTAATGAGCTGCCCGTTAGAGCTGAAGTAAAGGGTGTTGTTTTTCGGATGAAAAAAAGGGCTCACTTCATTGTGTCTTGTATTGATGATCGGTCCGGCGTTCTGAGCTTTTCCAAAGCTGCCATTTTGGTCTTTGACAGCATAGTAGATATCTGCCATGCCAAAACCTCCAAGCCTGTCGGAAGAAAAATAAAGCGTGTCACCATCGGGAGATAATGTGGGGTGAGAGTCCCAGAATTTGCTGTTCACGCCGTCTCCCAGATTGTAAGGTGTTCCGAAACTTTCAGCATTTTCACGATCTGCGGCATAAATGTCGCAATTCCCAAAACCATCAGGAGAGTGACACCTGGAGAAGTAAATGGTATTGCCATCTTTGCTGATGACGGCACTGCCTTCATTGTACCGACTATTAATTTCTTTTAATGGCTCGGCTTTTTGCCAATTGCCATTCATTTTGTAGGTAATGTATAAGTCTTCATTGCTGACTTCTTCCATGACCTCTCTTCGCGTATTCCTTTTTGAAGTGAAGATAA
>JBGSXH010000030.1:0-4048 GCA_041751515.1 Cyclobacteriaceae bacterium
TGTATGACGATGGACAATAGTTTTTTCTCATCAAATTTCATTGCAGCGACTTTACCGGGTTTACCTTAGCGGCCATATATGCCTGATAGCTTACTGCGCAGATCGCAATGATAAACAGTACTACACCTGGCAAAATGAAAAGATCCACTCCGGTTTCGACTTTGTAAGGATATTTTTCTAGCAGAAATACTCTTCCCCAGAAAATGACAGGCACCGCGATCATAGTTGCTATGCCCAACAGCATGACGTATTCCCAAACCAACAAAACCATAAGTTTCAAGAGCCCAGCACCCAGCACTTTCCTTATGCTCATTTCTTTTGCCCTCATAAGTGCAGAAACTGATACCAACGCAAATAACCCCAGGCATGCAATAAATATGGCCAGCAAGGAGAAGGCAGAAAAGAGGTTAGCGAATTGGTGATCAGCCTGATACTGTTTGTTAAAATCATCATCAAGAAAGTAATAGTGAAAAGGGTCATCGGGAAACACAGCCGAATAGGCAGTCTGAATGTGCGCTATAGAAGCTTGTAAATCAACAATATTTATTTTGATGGAATAGTACGAATTATGGTGTTGATTATGAACGAACATGTAGGGCGAATGGAAATCTTTTAATGAACGCCAATGAAAATCTTTCACTACACCCGTTATCGTCACCGTATCTACTCCGCCAAAATCTGTCACCATCTTTTTGCCGATCGCATTTTCCGGACTCCCCAGTCCAAAGCTTCGGGCAGCTACGGCATTAATAATTACATCATTCACTATCCAAGCATCTCTTTCTATGAAACCTTCACCTGATGCAAATTCAAAATGGTAAGTGTCGAAGAAGTTGGCGTCTACAAAAACAACGCTGGCGTTCTGGTTGTATTCATCATGTGCAACTGGCCTCCAGAATTCTAATGTAGCATTTGCACCTTTCCCAGGGATAGCACCGGAACCAGCTACTGCTGTAATGGTATGGTGTTTTGTCAGCAGGGTCTTAAAAAGCTGAAATTTTGAGTGTTGTACTGATTGGTCTTCTTCCAAAATTCTGCTGGGGCCATCTAAAATCAATACTTTTTCAATGTCCAGCCCCAGGTCCTGACTTTTCATGAACAAGACTTGCTGATAGACCAGGTAGGTTCCGGCTATCAACAGTATTGAAACAAAAAACTGAAAGATAATCAGTCCTTTGCGCATATTGATTCCACCACGTCGCTTTATATAGTTTGATTTAAGTACTTCGACTGGGTTGTAGGAAGTCAGCACAAATGCTGAGTAAAGGCCGGAGAGTAAGGTGCCTGTTACAATAACCAGCAGGAATAATCCAATGAATTGCAAATTGTAGATGATAGTTAATGAAATGTCCTGACCAATAATTTTCGATAACAGCGGGAGCAATAAACTCGCAACTCCTATAGCTGCTAAAGCGGCTAAAAAATTGACTATAAAAGACTCTGCTAAGAATTGGCCGATAAGCTGCTTCCTTACTGCGCCAACGATCTTTTTTACACCAATTTCTTTCGCCCTGCCTAGGGCCTGTACTGTTGAGAGGTTGATGTAATTTGCCCAGGCCATGAAAAGGATGAAGATTGCGATAATTGAAAAAAGCTTGATGTTTTGCGTGTCTCCGTTATTCGCAGCAATATCATCGACAAAGTTAGATTTTAGGTGTATATCAACTATTGGTTGTAATTCTGTTTTTAGTGTTACATTCCATTCTTTCAGCGCATCACCAATGTGGGTGGCAAATACCTGGTCAAATTTATCGGCGACTTTTACAGCATCTGTACTTTTCTCCACTTGAACATAGGTGATGAAGTTGTCCAAATGCCAGTCTGTGCCGCTATAATCGGTATATGTTTTCTCATTCTGTAAGAGAAAATCCATCGTCAGCAGTATACTGAACTGCAAATGACTATTCGCAGGAAGTTTTTCCAGTACACCCCCTACTATAAAAGTACCGATTAATTGACCCTCATTGACCTTCAGTTCTTTTCCCACACAATCCACAGTTCCAAAATATTTTCGAGCAACCTCTTCTGTAATTACTATATTGTTTTTTCTGAGCAGTGCTGATTGTGGATTTCCTTCAATGAAAGGAAAATTGAACATTTGAAAAAAGTTACTGTCAACGTACCAACTATTATCTTCTTGATACTGTACTCGGTCCTGCTCATTGGAAACCACCATTCGTTCAGTTTGCGGATGAATTCTTACAAACTGCTCAATGTCCGGAATCATGTCTTTGCCACTTGGTCCAAGTGCATAACTGGTGTAGGATGAGGCATTGCTGCCTCCTGCTTTACTGCTTATTGTGGTAAGCCGATATAGATGTTCAGCATTCGTATGAAATCTGTCAAAACTCGACTCAAAATGGATGTACTGAAATATGATGATGCAGACCCCCATACCTACCGCAAGTCCCGCCGTATTGATGATCGAGAAAAGCCTATTTCTAGAGAGGTTTCGAGAGGCAATTTTTAAGTAGTGGTGTAGCATAGGAGGTGGTTTTTGGGGCTGAGGTTTGTTGTCTGTTGGAATATTTTTGATAAAGAAATACTAATTGCGCTTCAGTGCTGTATTGACAGCCCAATGTGTCGATGACAAATATGATTAACTATTCAATGGTCAGAGATTTTATAGGATTGACTCTGGAAGATTTTAATGCTTGCAAACCAATCGTGAGTAATGATATGGCGCCTAATACCAAAAATGGGAAGAGGTAAATATCGATACTAAGCGTCGTTTTAAATGCATAATTATTTAGCCAATTATTTCCTAAGAAGTAGATGATAGGAATGGAAATGAACTCCGCAATAATCAGTAACATGAGATACTCTTTCGATAGCAATAAGAGTAGGTTTGACGTAGTGGCACCCAAAACTTTTCGAATCCCTATTTCTTTTATTCTTAGTGTCGCAGAGAATGAAACCAGGGCAAATAAACCGAGTATTGAAATGAAAATGGCGAAAACTGAAAATCCGCCAAAGAGATTACCAAACTGCATATCTGCACGATATTGACTATTAAATTTATCGTCTAAGAAATTATAGGCAAATGGATCGTCAGGAAAAGCAACATGATAAATAGATTCAATATAATCTATCGTTGCTGATAGGTTAGCTGAATTTTGGTATCCATCCGAAGAACCCCATATTTCAGGTGTAAATGTTATGGACTAACGTTGCACAATGAAAAGGATTAGCAACGATGAGTATTATAGCCTGTTTTGTAAGTGGCAGGCTTCAGGAATCAACAAGGCGGCATTTGCTTTGGAAGAAGGTATTTCTAGAACAACATTTTATTATTGGTGCAAGAAGTTTGAAGGTAATGAAGCTGTTGCTTCAGACTCATCCGGTTTTTCTTTATTGACATCTGGATCTGGCATTCAGAAAGAGCCGGTGATGCGTATCAATTACCCATCGGGCGTGAGTGTTGATTTTTTCGAAAGGGTAGCTCCTGACACCATCAAGAGACTGCTGTAATGCTGGCCCTGTCAAGTGCTACCAGGTACTTTATGTACAAAGAACCTACCGATATGCGTTACGGCATTAACTCACTTGCAGGCCTGGTTCGTAATAAACTGGGCTTTGACCCGATGAACGGAGACGTATTTGCTTTTCTGGGCAAGCGTTCCAACCAAATCCGTATACTGCAATGGGACAGGGACGGCTTTGCCATGTATATTAAAAAGCTTGAGAGAGGCACTTTTGAGCGTCCTACACTTGCCGGAAACGCAATTACAAGCAGGCAGCTTAGCCTGCTCTTACAGGGGGTAAGGCTAGAATCGGTGAGCTACAAAAAGCGGTATGAGCACTTAAAAAGAGTATAAAAAAATGTGTGTTTTCTTATTTAAAAAGTGCCTTAAATTACGTTTAAACGCTATTTTTTGTGTTATCTTTACCTCATGGAACACAGGGAAAAAGATTACAAAAAATTGTACGAGGAAGCCCTGTTGACCGTATCTGAAAAACAGGATGTCATTCTTGAAAAAGAAAACGTCATCTCAGATCTTGAGTCGGAACTTGACAAACTCCGTAAGTATATTTTTGGCTTCAAAAG
>JBGSXH010000031.1:0-8405 GCA_041751515.1 Cyclobacteriaceae bacterium
ATGGATTTTGACTCGGAAAGGCCATCATCTTCTTTATCGGTAGCATCCCAGAAAATCTTTTCAGGAACATTGTCGTCGTCTACTTCTATGGAAAAATTGATATGTGATTTCTTCATTTTGCGAATTTTATAGACTGCAAAATTAGGCATTATCGGTTAACAATAAAATCCTGTCAGCAATAAAACAATGTAAATACATGTATTTAAGGCAATGCATTTTTAAAGTCCTGGTAGCTGGCGGGTGCAAGGGGTGTGGTGTCGCAACCCAGTTCTGCAGCTTTGGCATTGATGTCTTCCACACGGTCCTCGGGGTTGGGGTGTGTGCTTAAAAAGGCAGGCGTATTGCCGCTTTGCTGTTGCTCTTCAATCAATTTTTGAAAGAAAGAAAAGGCTCCGTTGCACTGGTATTCGGTTTGGGCAAGGTAAATGACAGAGTAATCGTCGGCCTCGCGTTCAGCACTGCGGCTGAACTGTAAGGAGGCGAGCTGCCCGCCAAGACCGGCGGCAATTTCTGCCAGCGCACCGCTGTTTGTGCCCAGCACCACACTGAGCAGTACCTGAATGCCATAAGTTCTTTGCAGCTGTCGCGAAGTATGGCGGCGGTCGGCATGGGCAATTTCATGGCCCATTACTCCGGCAAGATCATCGGCATTGTCGAGGTATTTGATCAGGCCGGTGTAAAAGTACATGTAACCCCCAGGTGCCGCAAATGCATTTAACACTTCGTCGTCTTCGATGATATAAGTTTCCCAGTCAAACTCTTCCCGATAGCGGATATCCTCTGAAGCCAATACCTCGTCCCGCATGGCTAAGAGGTAGGCGTAAGCTTCAGGGTATTCATCAGGGTTGAGTACGGGATATTCTTCAGGACTATTATTGATTTCGTCCCTTAATTGCTCGCCCAGGGCCTTGTCGTCTTCAATAGAAAATAGGAGGATGCCATCGTCATCTCCACAAGAAAAAATGAAACAGGCTAAAAAAAGCCAAAGGAGGAAATTGCGTGCGTATAACTTTTTCATACCTGAGTATTTAGATGTAGAAATGATGAAGTATCTTTTTAAGAGATGTTCATTTCAGGAACATCTGCGGGCACAATAAGTTTGCCGGCAGTGGCAGCTTTTATTTCTTCGACACTTACGCCCGGAGCACGTTCCAAAAGTATGAATCCGCCGCCTTCGGCAATTTCCAGCACTGCGAGGTCGGTCACAATTTTCTTAACGCAGCGCAGTCCTGTAATAGGCAGTGTACAGGAAGGCAGTAATTTTGACTCCCCGGAACGGCTGCTGTGTTGCATGGCAACGATTATATTTTCTGCAGAAGCCACCAGGTCCATAGCCCCGCCCATGCCTTTGACCATTTTACCTGGGATCTTCCAGTTGGCGATATCGCCGTTTTCAGATACTTCCATCGCGCCTAAGATGGTGAGGTCAACGTGTCCACCGCGGATCATCCCAAAGCTTTCAGCAGATGAGAAGAGCGATGATCCGGCACGCATTGTCACGGTTTGTTTTCCGGCATTGATGAGGTCTGCGTCCACGGCATCTTCTGTTGGAAATGCGCCGATACCTAAAAGGCCGTTTTCAGATTGCAAAACCACTGAGATTTCATCTGGAATATAGTTGGCCACCAAGGTAGGAATGCCAATGCCCAGGTTAATGTACATGCCATCGTGTACTTCCTGCGCGATTCTTTTTGAGATGCCGATTTTATCTAATGCCATTCTTTTAAGCTTTTGAAGGTGTAACAGTTCTTTGCTCTATGCGCTTTTCGTAATCTTTTCCCTGGAAAATACGCTGCACGTAGATGCCTGGCGTATGAATTTCGTTAGGATTCAAGGTGCCGACCGGTACGAGTTCTTCGACTTCTGCAATGGTAATTTTTCCGGCGGCGGCCATCATCGGGTTAAAATTTCTAGCGGTACCTTTGAAAATGAGATTGCCTGCAGTATCTCCCTTCCAGGCTTTGACAAGGCTGAAGTCAGCTTTGAGCCAGCTTTCTAACAAATGCATTTTGCCGTCAAATTCACGTACTTCTTTGCCTTCCGCTACTTCAGTGCCATATCCAGCGGGGGTAAAAAATGCAGGGATTCCTGCACCACCAGCACGAATGCGTTCTGCTAATGTACCCTGAGGAATCAGATCCACCTCAAGTTCACCGGAAAGCAGTTGTCTTTCAAACTCAGCATTTTCGCCTACGTAAGAGGAAATCATTTTTTTTACCTGCCGGGTTTTTAACATTAAACCGATGCCAAAATCATCGACACCGGCATTATTGGAGATGCAGGTGAGGCCTTTTACGCCGGTTTTCAACAAGGCTGCAATAGCATTTTCCGGTATGCCACAGAGGCCAAAACCACCGAGCATGAGGACAGCATTGTCATGAATATCTGTTACCGCGGTTGCGGCATCTTTTACCACTTTATTGATCATATCGTTTGGTTTAAGGCCTGGATTAAAATTTACAAATTCAGGAGTTTAAATGCTAATGCTTTGTCTTCTTCCAGCTGTGTTTTCAATGATTCGAGACTATCAAATTTTTTCTCAGCTCGTAAATGCGATAAGAAGTCCACGCGAATGTGCTGGTCGTATAGGTCGCCATGATAATTGAACAAATGCACCTCTATGGTATGTTTTTTATCATCGACAGTGGGTCGCCAGCCAATGTTCAGCATGCCAAAATAGCGTTGCTCATTAAAACTGGCTGCCACAAGGTATACACCATCGGCAGGGATCAGTTTATATCTTTCCGGTATCTCTATATTGGCGGTCGGAAACCCCAACTCACGACCCAGCGCCTGACCATGGACCACATTGCCCTGCAGTGCATAAGATCTGCCTAAATAGGCAGAGGCTTCTTCTACATGACCGGCAAGCAATGCATTGCGAATACGGGTAGAACTCACGCCAATATCATCAATGTCTTGTCTGGAAATTTCTTCCACTGTAAAACCGTAAGAAGAGGCATTGGCTTTCAGGTAATCAAAACTGCCTTCTCTGTTTTTGCCAAAGCGATGGTCGTAGCCGATGACTAGCTTTTTGGTATTGATTTGCTTTACGAGCACATTGCGGGTGAACTCATCGGAGCTTTGCTGACTGAATTCCCTGGTAAAACCCACTTTTACCAGATGGTCTATACCGTTTTCTTCCAACAGGGCCGCTTTTTCATCGAAAGTAGTGATGAGTTTGAGACTGTCGTCTTCAGGGTGCAATACAAAGCGAGGGTGGGGCCAGAAGGTAATCATCACCGATTCTCCACCAGCTTCCTGCGCCAGGTTTCTGATCCGTTTTAATATTTTTTGATGACCGATGTGAACGCCATCGAACGTGCCAATGGTAACGATTGCATTTTGTAAGGGTGAAAAAACATCAATTCCATCGTGGAGCTTCATGACGGTTGTTTAAGGTGGGTAATAAAATCATTTAATGACAAGGCATTATTTATACTAAATTCACCGATTCTTGTTCGTCTTAAGTCTGATAAATATGCACCGCAGCCCAATGCCTGTCCGAGATCCATTGCAAGACTACGAATATAAGTGCCTTTGGAGCAAATTACCTTAAAAGCCACTACCGGCAAGTCAATAGCTGTAATTTCAAAATGATGAATGGTAACAGCTCTAGGCTTCAAAATCACTTCAATGCCTTTTCTGGCTTTTTTGTAAACCCGCTCGCCATCAACTTTAATGGCGGAATGGGCGGGAGGTATTTGTTCTATATCGCCAGTAAATTGATGTGTTGCAGCAAGAATATGTTCTTCGGTGATGTTTTCAAGACTACCTGCCGGAATGACGTCCTGTTCCAAATCGCCCGAAGCGGTTGTGGCGCCTAAAGTAAAAGTACCGGTATATTCTTTCTCCTGTGCCTGATATTCATCTATTTTCTTCGTAAACTTACCCGTGCAGATAATGAGCAGTCCAGTCGCCAAGGGGTCTAGCGTTCCTGCGTGACCTACCTTTTTGATTTTAATAGCATTGCGAATTTTCTTGACAGCATCAAAAGAAGTCCATTCTTTGGGCTTATCAATCAGCAGTACTTCCCCTTCTGCAAAATTATAATCGTTTTTAAGCATTAAAATGAAAGGACTATGGCAATGGTGCCAATGATGAAACAATAAATGGCAAAATAGATAAGTTTGCCTTTTTTTACAATATTGACCATCCAGCTACAAGCAACAAGTCCGGCCAGAAATGCAGCCGCAAACCCCGAAATCAATGCGGGAACAGGAATTTCTACAGTAGCGGCCGGGTCATTCATAAAGGAAATAGCTTTTAATAAAGTACCCCCTAAAATAGGGATAAGCACCATTAAAAATGAGAAGCGGGTAGCTTCTGATTTTTCAACTCCTAATAAGAGAGCCACAGCGATGGTCGATCCTGAGCGACTTATGCCTGGTAAAATTGCGATAGTCTGGGCAATGCCAATCAGCAATGCTCTTGATTTTGTTACGTGCCCTGTTCTTTTACCGGCATAATAGGTTGTAGTAAGCAAAAAGCCGGTAACCAGTAGCATAAATCCCACAAATAAGGTATTTCCGCCGAAGAAGGCTTCCACCTGCTTTTCAAATAACAGACCCACAATGGCAATGGGAACCATAGAAATAAGGATTTTTACTGCAAATTGCCATGATTCATTGTATTCAAATTTTAACAGACCAGCAAAAATTTGAAGAATATCTTTTCTGAAAACAACTATGGTACTGAGTGCGGTTGCTCCATGTACCATCATTGAGAAAAATAAGTCATCGGTTGCGCCTGCATTGAGCAATGCGGTGCCTAACTCAATATGCCCGCTACTACTTACAGGTAAAAATTCCGTGAAACCCTGAATCAAACCCAGGATGATTGCCTCGATAATGTTCATTTACCCTAAGCAGCTATTTGTCTGTAGCTCGGTCACGATACATGATCGCAAAAAACTCTATAATGAAACCAACCATAACAATGATGGGCCCCAATGTTAAACCCAGGAAGCCAAAGCCGTAGGGTTCGGTATCTAATGACATAAGGGTAAATCCAACAATGAGTGTAATGATGCCGGCAAGCATCAAAATGTAGTTCTTTCGTCCAAAAGCGAAATTCTTCTTATTATTGTCGTTCATTAATATAAATCGTCTAATGACATTCTTAAATATTTATTGATAGCCCGAAAGGTGCTAATGCTCCCTATGATTGCGCCCAGAAGCAAGATCAGCACAAATAGCATCAGTATCTCTTCTAAACTTACAAGCCGGGATAGTCCTTCCACATGTGCATAAGCATATTGCAATAGGGCAAAAAGTGCTCCACAAGCCATGATTCCAGCAAAAATGCCATGAAAAGTGGCTCTCATTACAAATGGTTTTCGAATAAAACCTGAAGTAGCGCCTACAAGCTGCATAGATCTAATCAGAAACCTTTGGGAGAAGAGGGCAAGCTTGATTGTGTTATTGATCAACATAATGACGATCAATATTAAAATGATAGCAAAGCCCATAAGGACAATACTTATTTTGGTGATGTTTCTGTTGATAGAGCTGATCAAGCTTTCAATATAGCTTACCTCAAAAACACCACTGATATTTTCCACTTCAGCTTTAATGCCTTGCAGTTGCTGCGGATCCTGATATTCGGGATCAATGCGAATAGAGAAAGCGTCTCGCAAGGGGTTTTCCCCCAGGAATTCCAGGAAGTCTTCGCCGGTTTCTTCAATGAATAGCGTGGCAGCTTCATCTTTTGATATGAATTCAATTGGATTAACCGATTCATCCTGAAGAATAAATGGTTTGCTTTCAAGCGTCTTCTGAATTTTTATCTGCTCACTTTCGGTGATGTAGTGATTCAAGTAGACCTGTATTTCAACGTTACCTTGAATAATATTTGTTAATTTTTTGGCCTGCAAAATCAATAAGCCAAAGAGACCGATGACGAACAAAGCCAGACTTATGCTCAATACTACGCTTAAGTATGGGTAGCTGCCCAGCTTTTTTTTATGTCTGGGTTTTCTTTCTAGACTTTCTTCACTCATAAGGGGCAAAATTAATATATTAATTCATAAAGCCGTACTTCCAGCCAATACTTTGGAGAAATAATGCTCATAAAGTGACAATATTGTATTGCGCTAAAGCAAAAAAATCAAAGCAACTCAATGCTTTGATTTTCTGTAAATGGCAAAAACCATAACTATGGTTATGCTATATTTATTCCTGTAAAAGTGTCTTCAAATGGCTGATAGTGTCGCTATCCTGAACTTCTTCTAAAGGTGTTAATTCTTTTTTGGATGGATCCAATCTATAAAAACTGCCATCATAAGACATAAAG
Source organism: Cyclobacteriaceae bacterium (assembly GCA_041751515.1). Lineage (GTDB taxonomy): Bacteria > Bacteroidota > Bacteroidia > Cytophagales > Cyclobacteriaceae > JBGSXH01. The sequence goes on from JBGSXH010000031.1 coordinate 6,295, forward strand.
AGCTTTTTGCCTTCATCAGTGCTCATGCTTAAGATTTGCATGCCTTTGAAATCACCGTACAGTCTCAGTTTATTATTGTGGAACTGATAATGAAAGGCTTCTCTTCTAATAGTTCTACCTTCTACAGCTCTATCACTGCCTGGCGTTACAATTTCTTCAGATGTTGCAGCGGTTTCTTCCTCTTCTTCCATTTCTGAAAATGCGGGAATGTCTTCTGACATAGCAGCTTCTTCGGGCGCTTCTTCAGTTACTTCAACAACACCGTCGCTTTTCAACACCTGGTCGTCAAGGTTAAGGACAATCGCCTCGTTATTTTCTTTCTCCCGTTCTTCATCAATGGCATGGTCAATGGCCAGTAAAGCATCTTCGCTTTCCGGCTGACTGCCCCTGTTGATATAAAAGAAAGTGCCTGTAATCAGCAGGGAAGCTACTGCCAAACTACCCAACACTTTGGCAGCATTAATGCCTGAGCTACTGCTGTCAATGTTGATATTGTTCAGTCGGTTTTTAAGCTCGGCTTTGCGATAAGATTTCAGTGCATTGACAACATCTTGCTGTATCTGGAAATCGCGCTCCAAAAGAGGGTCCTTTTCCAACATGGCTTCGAAGTCATGCTTCTGGTGTGCAGTCATGCTGCCGTCCAGGTACTTATCTATAAGTTCGTTATATTCGTGGTGCTTACTCATATCTAATCTAAAAAGTCACTTGCAGAGTATTTGGTTTTTATAATAGTGTCTAATCGTTTCTTGCATTTATACTTCTTGGTTTTGGCTGTATCTGTATTGGCCAGACCAAGTTTTTCAGAGATGGTTTTCATAGACATACCGTCGAAATAATAATAGGTGAGTATGCGCTTGCAAGTATCGCCTAATTCTCCAATACATTCATGAATGATACGAACACGTTCTGAACTTTCATTGTCCATGTATTCTGAACTGTCCTTCTCTTCATTCGAAAGCCTGCTTTTTCTATCCAGCTCTTTTCTCCATAGATTTAAACAAATACTATACAGATAAGTGCTGATTTTAGAAGTCAGGACAAATTCGGCAGTCATTGCTTTCTGCCAAAAAACGATAAGGGATTCCTGGTAAATGTCTTTACCTTCCTGCTCTGTACCATTGTTTGATACTACCAGTTTTATCATCATCCGGTAGTACTTTTTGTACAGGTAGTCTAATGCCTTTTCGTCCCCTCCTCTGATCTTTTCCAGAATCTCATTGTCCTTCATCTTAAAAGCCAAGCTTTGATTGTTAATACTGAAACACTAATATAAGTAACCCCAATGCAAAAATAAAATACCACGAAATTTTATATCTGCTATGCAGGTGCGCCAAGAATGGCTAAAATACACTTTTATTTAAATTAATCATATAAATTATGCAGAGAATACGCTTTCTTGTGTAATAAGAAAAATTTTATCTTCAACATTAATTTTAATATTTGCTTTGCCGGTGAACTGACCGAATGCAGGTAATAAGCCCCCGTAAGTTCCAAAGTAGTAGCAAGGTAGGCTAATTGCCTGTCGTCCTTTTCCCTGTAATTTCACTGCGGGATGTATGTGACCCGCTAGATTATACAGTCCTTTATAGCCCTCTCCTATATTGAGCGGGATATGGGAAAAGATAAATGGGGCCATGGTCAATATATTTTCATAAACCTCCATATTACCTGAAGTATACAAGTAATCAGGTAATATATCATGATTACCCTTAACCAGTATTTTTCTGATACTGTCATGCTGCTTTAGCCAGATTTCAAATTCATCCCATTCTTCATTGATTTCTGAATGGAATAAATCTCCCAGAAATATGATCGTTTCTGCGTTGGTTTCGGCTATGAGTTTATTAAGGATGATAAAGTCTTGCTGATGAATATTTGTAGGAATTGGTATGCCGGCTTTCCTAAAGTGCCCAGCTTTACCAAGATGAATGTCCGACACGATGAGCGTCTTTGCTTCTTCCCAATAGACAGCTTTGTCTACTAAAAGCCTTAGCGTCTGATCTTGCAAAGTATATGTCGCGTTTAATTTTTTCATATTGATTACTTAACGATTGTAAATATAAAAGGCTTAAAATAAATAAGCTGCTCATTTTCAGCGATAAGCTTACATT